>CALDUE010000165.1 GCA_937923485.1 uncultured Saprospiraceae bacterium | reverse complement strand
GTCCCAAACCCCAAATCACTCCAACATAACCTTAGCATTCTGACCTTCCATCTGCTGTAGGTGTTCTTCAATTTGAAATTCAGCTTCTTCGAAATCTTCTCGACGTTCCTTGGCTTGCTGTTGGCGAGTAATACTTCTGGTAAAGCGGCGGACGCTTTCTTCGGAGTTTAGAATTAGACCTGGAACGGGCATGCTCTTTCCATCTTTATCTTTTGCGACCATTGTAAAATATGACGAGTTGCAATGTCTAATGACGCCCGTTTGGATATTCTCCGACTCTACGCGAAGTCCGATGACCATAGATGTCCGACCGGTATAATTAACCGATGCTTTTAAGGTTATCAATTCGCCCACTTCAATCGGACAGAGGAAATCAACCTTGTTTACAGACGCGGTGACGCAGTAATGTCCTGAATGTTTACATGCACAAGCAAAGGCCACTTGATCCATTAAGTTGAGCACATGTCCGCCATGAATTTTACCGCTAAAGTTAGAGTGGGAGGGTAGCATGAGTTGAGTCATACTTACTTGCGAGACTTTGGTATGCTTAAATTTCATCGGGTTCATTTTTCGAAGAGGCCAAAGTAGTGTTTCTCTTTGTGAAGTAAATTATCTCAATACAGGTTAAAAGGAATCAAGGTAGACTGCTTTCAAACGACTTGACCCTGATCACAAGCTGAGCATTAAGTGTGCGACTGTGCAGGGCCAGACACAAGTATTTGAAGGATCGAAAGAAGTGATTTTTCGCACAAGTTCTTACTCAAAAAAAAGGATGAACTTCTTTTGAAGATCATCCCTTTTTCTATTCAATACGTTTGAAAGTGCATTTTACTTGCCACCCATGTTTTCTTCTATTTTCTCCAAGAGAGCTGCTGTCTCTTCGGTATTGGATTTCTCCTTCTCACCTACTTCAATAGCTTGTTCAGCATATTTTTTAGCGTTAGGTAGATCTCCGTTTTTATATAGTAATGCAGCATAAGTGTCTAAGTACATGTAGTTTGGCTCTAGCTCCGTGACTTTATTCATCCAGGATTCCATCAGCTTTAGACATTTAGGATCCTCACACTTTTCATAGAGTGTCCAAGCAACGGAGTTTGCAAAACCCAACTGATCCTCTAAAGGCTTTCCCTTAAGTATTGCATGCGCTTTCATGGTGTAAGCTTCCCAGTCACCAGTAGCTTTTAAGTAACTCATCTCAAAGCTTCTATTGATTGAAGCCTTTTCTTCTTCTTCAGAATAATACTTGTCTAGGATTACAATAGCTTCATCAAACATCTCCGAGTCGCTATCCTTTCCAGCTTGTCTTACTTTAGAACTAACCACACCAAGAACATAATCATCAAATTCTAGCGTGCCATACAGGGAAACATACTTTTCAGAATTCTCTAGTACATGAGTTTTGTATTTTTCTCCAGTTGGACACTGTGTCAAGGCTGTCCAAGCGACTTCACTGTAGAGGTCTGCCGTCTCTAACCATGCATCAACTGTCTTTGCATTGGTTTTTTTTCTCTTGCCGCCAACACCAAATACACCTTCGACAAACTTGGGGTAGTCCAAGTCAAAAGTTTGAGAGGCAAACGAAAATACTTGAGTTCTCTTATCCGCTCGAATCTCTTTCAGATGCGCTAAAAACTTGGAATTGTCTTTTTCGTAACCAGGTTTTTTCTCAAGTATTTGCCCTTGAGGATTGAAATAGAGTAGCGTAGGAAAAGACCTTACGCGAAACTTCATCGCTACATCAATTCCAAAATCTTTTTCCATATTCACCTTGATAGGAACAAACTCTGCATTGAGGTAGGCAGCTATCTCCGGGTCCGTAAAGGTTTCTTTGTCCATTACTTTGCACCAGTAGCACCAATCGGTGTAGGAATCTACAAAGACATGCTTGTTTTCTTGTTCAGCCTTAGCGAAAGCTTCTTCCCATGTGCCTTGGAAAAATTCTACTGGACTCTGAGCCGAGCAGAATAATACAGTTGCCATCAAGGCAAAGAGTGTAACGATCTTTCTCATTGTTAGATTTTGTACCCTAAATATACCTATTGATGCGGACTTTTACACTACAAACTTTTGGCTGTTATTGTGGCTGGGATCTAACAACGACCGTTCTAGCAGCGTATCTGGAGAGGTGAAGCGAAAATTGTGTAAGACAATATTCGAAGTATAGTTTTCATTAGCTCGGTCGTATGCTCTTTGTCTGTATAGTGGTTAATGCCGATGGCAATTGGCCTATTCATAAATAATACTCACCGTCGGTTTTTTCTTGTATTTATTCTTAGGAGTAATCTCTCTGCTCGTGCCAGAACGATAATGTTTATTGTCAGGATTTAGAATGCATTTGACTTGATACTCAATCATTTTTTCAAACGGGAATAAGAACTCTTCGGTATCGCAGTTTTCTAAGTCGCTTTCCTTCAGTAAATTTAAAACGGTATACACAGACTCAATCGTACTAAGGCAAAGCGCGTCAGGCTGCTGCTTGATGATGAATTTTGACTTGATTGTATTGTCAAAACTTACCCTCCGCAGATTTTGGAGGTTTTTACTTAGCTTAAGCATCTTGCGCGCACAAGGCCAAGTGGCATCAATTATAAATAGGTGCGGATTTCCACGCATGAATAATTTTGTTTCTGAACGATTCCTCACCGATAAGTTGAAACTATCCTTTCCAGGATAAAGTAGGAAAGAATTATTATTCGCTTTGTTCAGAATTTCATTTACATGAGCATTATTCGTGAAGTCAACTCCAACTATGATTTCTGCATTTTTAAGTTGAAGCTTGGTCATGTGCCCCGTTCCGTTTTTCTCTTTCTTGTACTCTTTCGGGTGCATGAGGATAACGAAACGTGTATTGGTCTGAAGCGGCTTAGTGTGTTCGCAAATGCACGTACTAGAAGGTCTCATGCATTTGTAGCATTCGCTTCTATGTTGTTTCGGTTCAATTTGCAAGGTGAAGGTGTTACGTTTCCTAGTGGATAAAATCCTTAAAGCTCCTCAACAAACTTTGCAAATACCTCTTTGTGCTTGTCTAGGTCCATATTCGCAGAGAGGGAGACGCGTGCTATGTAATCTTTGTCACCTTCCTTCGTCGTGCCCTGTGTGGAAGTTGCCGGTATAGTCCAGTAGCACCCTTTTAATTGACCGTAACTCACGCAATATTTACTTTCTTCAGGGATTTCAGTAATCATCATGTTGATCAACTTGTGATTCAACTCCCTTTTGTGCGCTTCTTTTTCTTCTGCAGTGTTACCCTTCGTTGGAAGGTCGAGAGAAAAAACGGAGGGCGTAAATTCTTGAGCAGCCAATTCTTCTGAAACGAAATTAATTTTTGCCGCAGGTAATTTTTCTTGAATGAATGTTACAAATGCGTGGGTATTAGCATATGCGCCTGCAATGCGCTCATTCATTGAAGGAAGTTGTTTGGCAAGGAGTTCATATTGATAAGCCGTCGCTTCATTGTCACAAAGACTTAAATGAAGTTCACATTTTTTCATCAAGCCTGCAGCCTTCGCGTTGCCTACTGCATAACCCGCAGTGCAAAGTCCTCCACTCGGAAATTTCGAGCCACTAGCGTAGGAGATCGCTCGTACAGAGGAGAGGTAAGCGCCTTCGCCGAGAAAGTGAACGTTGGGGCAAAAGGTTTGGTCGAGAATGAACACTGGGTCAATGGCGGTGCTACCACTGGGCGTAGTTCTCGGCTTAGTCAATACGGCTTTCAGCTTTCGCAAATCAGGTACTTCTACCCTTGGATTTGTTGGAATTTCGGCAATGATGTATGGGATAGCATCTTCGGCAGCAAGCTTGGTGAGTACCGTTTCTACACTCTTAACCATGTCATTGTCACCGTCTACAGGCAAGTCAACAATAGCTACGTTTTTCATGGCAGCAGCCACTCGTCGTGCTTGGTCGTTGGTACCTCCGTAGCAGTTTGGTGGCACGACAAACTTGATTGCTTTGTCAGGATGATTTTCTTGCGCATCATGTACGAGACCCATCATAACCGCATACTGAACTGAAAGTCCACTAGAGCCGACAAAAGCTCTTGTATCTGCTTTGGTTATTTTTTTTATAGAAGCTAAAACTTGATCTTTATATTCTTCTGTACGGTTCTGTTTTGTGCTCGGCGTAACATTTGAGGTGAACGATTTTAACGCCGTTAAACAATTGGCTGGTGTCATCGCTATGGTCTCTCTGCGACGTACGTGCTGGATCTCGGAGATGTAATGCTCGTTATGCGCCCCATTGATCAGAACGACGCTGCCTAATGTTCCATGTAGATTAATGCGGAAATCGATTGTAGAATTTAGAGGCTTGTTGTCGAAGTCGCTTGCGTCTGAAATGAAAATAGTACTTCCGTCATAAGTGGGAATATCATTTTCGCTTTTCACTTTCTTTAATTCAAAAGTATATCCATAGACCTTTCTGATCAAATCCGCATCGAAAGAATTTGGTAACTCATCTGTGTAGGTGATTAGAGTATTCTTTTTGTCGATAAGATTGGTACGAAGTATTGCAAAGATTGGCATCGTCTCTGAAGAAAAGCTGATGACACACTCTGGACTTAACCCAATCAATTTGGCTATGCCCCATTCGAGTACGCAGGATAAGGGGTGGCCAAGCCTAATGTAATCGTAGGCAGTTGGCAACCCTTGGAGAGCCGTTGCGCCTGTAGTATTCTCTGCAAAAAGAGTTTCGAGATGGTCTAGAAATTCCGTCTTGGCCAGCTCTTCCTTATAGATGTCTAAGCGGTGCGTGGTGAGTACTAACCAGTCTAAAGGCATATTAGTGAGCACCTCTTTGATGAAGCCAATTAGCTCAGTAGCTTCTACAGCTTCGTTTTTGATAAGGTCGCTCATGGTTTTTGGTCGTTTCAATTCGAGTTAGGGCACTCTATGCCGCACTGGTGTGGAAGCGGAAAAGCTCGTGGGCCAAAGGTACGCAAACCTCAAAACGAGGTCAAGCTCCGCATAGTTGTTGAGAGACTAGCGGTGTCGAGGGTTTTAAGACTCGAATAGCTTGTTTTAGCGAAAGCGAAGAAGAACTTACGAGCACCTTTGATAGCCGTAAAAAGGCTTGAAACTGCATGGATGAGTGGAAGTTGGCGTTTTTGACTGCTAGAACGTCTAGTTCTCGTCAGAAAGGATGACATGAACTAGTAATCCCTAGGGCGAAATCCCGATTATGTCCGTTCTTTGTGGCGATGCATTTTCATACTGATATTCTCATCATCGGCGCTGGACCGGTCGGACTTTTCACCGTTTTCGAAGCGGGATTGCTCAAATTACGCTGTCATCTCGTTGATGCTTTGCCGCAAATTGGCGGTCAACTCACTGAGATCTACCCGAAGAAGCCGATTTATGATATCCCAGGATATCCGACGGTGCTCGCTGGTGATCTCATCAAGAATCTTGAAGAACAGATAGCTCCTTTCAAGCCAACCTATTCGCTCGGTCAACGTGCAGAGACCATTGAGCGAATCGATGAAAAAATGTTCCGTTGTACAACGAGTAGGGGAGAGGTAATTGAGGCGCCAGTCATTGCGATTGCTGGGGGCCTGGGCAGCTTTGAGCCGCGTAAGCCGCCACTTGAGAACATTGAAAAATTCGAGGACAAAGGGGTAGATTATATCATTCGAGACCCAGAGGTGTATCGCGGCAAGGACATCCTCATTGCGGGTGGTGGCGACTCTGCTTTGGATTGGACGATTTTCCTCGCTGATGTCGCTAAATCGGTGTCGCTCATTCACCGCCGCACGTCTTTTCGTGGCGCGCTCGACAGTGTTGAGAAGGTGCACGAATTAGCTGCCGCGGGTCGCATCAACTTGATTACGGAAGCGCAGGCGATCGGTCTAGTGGGTGAAGATCACCTCACGGGCGTCAAAATCAAGAGTAAGGACAATGGTGAGGAAGTTGTTACTGTTGACCATTTCATTCCGCTCTTTGGGCTTTCGCCAAAACTTGGTCCACTTGCGAATTGGGGTCTCGATGTCGAGAAGAATGCGATTCGAGTGAATACCGTTGATTACTCGACGAACATCCCTGGCATTTATGCGATCGGTGACATCAATACCTACGAAGGTAAATTGAAGCTCATTCTTTGTGGATTCCATGAGGGGACGATCATGGTGCAGAGTGCGTTTAAGCGGATTTATCCTGACCAAAAGTTGAGTTTTAAATACACAACCGTGCAGGGACAGCCGAAAGGATTTGAGGAGACTGCCGCGTAAGGCGAGCAGCTGCAGATGTCTCATTGATTCTTCGATTGACGGGAGACTCTTGTGTGTGCTGGGTAGCTATCGTTTTCTCACAGCGCAGTGCGATTTCGTGATTTGGAAGAGCTGTAAGATTCGAAGTGAATTGTATCGCAAAGCTTCCAGCAATGCGGCTGGACAAAATAGCGGGGCTAAGAATGCAAACTTGAGATGCACTACCAGGACGCGTTGGCTTTGTAACTTTCTGGGCCTTATCACTGCGAGACGAGAAGAAGGAGCTGACGTGGTAATCTTCCCTCGCCGAGGAGCATGTAGCTAGCGTCTATAATGCACATTAACAATTGTCAATTAACAACTGACAATTCTGATAAATAATCGTCAAAAACCCGACTTCCTAATCACCACCACACCACAAAAAAGCTCGAATACACCTCTTCGCTTTTCTTCCAAACCAATACTGCTCGTTGCTCCTCCAAACTCGTTTGGATTTCTTGCTCAAGTTTCGATAACGAAGACCATTCTTTGTGGTCGCCAGGATGCATGCCCCAAGCAGTTTTAGTGGGGAGATGATAGGTTGAAGCTGAATCATGAAGACTTCGGAAGGTGTCGAAGTCTAGGTAGTAACCTCTGATTGCATCTTGAAATGCACTATAACTTGATTTTAGATTTTTGCTTTCCTTCAATGCCGAGGGACTATCAAAGCCTGCACCACCTTCAAAGCCGATTGGCACATACAGCGCGGCCATGAGGCATAGCGCCTGGCTGACATTGTCTACATCAACATCCGGCAGCATTGAACTTGTGCAATCTTGATAGAGTAGGGGGAATTGCTTCTTTTTTAGTTTGACGAGTTTCTCATGTAGGGAATCATTTCTGTTCGGTCCGATCCAATTCTTGATCGGATCTTCAGATATACTTGAATCAAGGAGGTAGAATTTGTAGGCTAACTCAACATGCGTGATCTCCTTCGTTTCTATTTCTTGTATGATGAAGTCGAGTTCTCCGATGGTGCTGTTTCCCTGTACGATTTGAATATTTTCGTGCAGTATATCGTAATTGCTTGAGGCCTTGATTAATTCTGCCACACATTTCTCAGCAAGGTGTCCAAGGCGAAGATTGGTGGGGAGTTCGAAACTGGGCTCAACTAAAAGATTGAGCTGAGAAAGGGAGAAGCTAGGAAAGTCGGTAATAGAAGAGCCAAGTACTTTTGCATTTAAGATAGATGAAATTCTTGAACTTGATTTCATACGGAGATAATGCATCTATCGGCACCTGCTTACTTGATTTAATACAAGCAGGAAGTACAAAGATAAATAGATTTCAGCCATTCACTAGATTGAATGACTGAAATCTTATTTACTTGTTAAATTGATTGAAAACTAGGCGTAAATAATTTCAGTGGCCGGGTTTTTATACCTGTTATATGTTCTGTATAACATATAAGCCAGTGCAAGAAATCCTAAAATGGTAACTCCCGTCGGTCCAATAGCTTCTACAGCGCTTGCAAGTAAGTTCTTGAGCCCACTTCTACGTCCAGTAGCAACATAGTGCTCACCATTCTGGGCATCAATAGCCATGCCTCGGAAAATCCATGTGCCAATTGGAATAGCTATGGAGATTGCTAAATTAAGGAGTAACGGCTGAGTTTTGGATTCATCTGCAATCGACTTCTTCAAATCTTTTAATGATGCAAGCTCCTCTACAAGCGATTCTCTCATGCTTGCATCGCTCAAAGAGAAAGTATTCTTTTTCGTCTTGCCCTTCTTGTCGTAGGAAATCGTGAATTCGCTTCCTCTATCTTTGAAGTCAATTTTATTCAAAGAACTAACTTGAATTGTATCGATATTTTCTAGTAGTCCTGATTTCTCAGTTGATGCCATTAAAGATTCAAAGGTCTCGTGTTTTTTTGTACTCACGGCAATTATTTCATCTGAAAATCCAAATACTTTGCGTTTTTCTTCTGAAAGTGAGATGATCTGATTCTTCATATGTAAGGCTTGAATTTATTTTCTCTTTAAATTGTCAACTACAAATAAAAATTTCCCTCTTGGAGAAAATGGAGTAGTTAACGAAATTCGTTGAGTAAATGTGAAAGAGGATTATTGGTCGCAACTAATATAGTGCAATATAGGAACATGAGCCTGGTTAAGAATTAGATTCTAGTGAAATTGAGAATATTAAGGCCTGTTTAAGGCGAAAAGACTCAGGCCCTCGTAAAGCGGGGCGCAAAATTTCGCTGGCTAAATAGAGCATTAACATCCCAGTCGACAAGCTGATGCAAGGCTGTCAGGTTGGCATTAACCAATTTTTAGTCGAATTGGGATCTCTTAAACAGGCTGTAACTCACGAATTCTTTAATCATATAGCGCATCAAATGCTTAAGCTATTCCTAGAGCGTCCCAAACAGTCTTTCAGCCTCCATCAGCGTGGAACGAGCGTTCTTCCATCGCAGCGGTTATGATTCCTTCTACATATTATAAACCCCACCATTTATATCCAGCGTACCACTAGTAGTAAAGCCATCATACTCAGATGCCAAATACAATACCGCACGAGCTACATCGGCGACATAACCAGCGCGAAGAATTGGAATTCCAGCGACCGTCTTCGCTGCAGATTCCTTTGTCGTATGCGTGTCGTGAAATGAGGTTCCCAAGATGAGCCCAGGTGCAACCGCATTCACGCGGACGCCAATAGGACCAAGTTCAGTAGATAGCGTTCGGGTAAACGTGAGGATCGCTTCCTTACTCGTCGCATAGGATATTCTTTCCAGCTAATTTCTCTTCGATGTTCATACGAGTGTGCTATTGATTTTTGATTGTTCAGCTTTCGCCAAAACCCGCATTGTAAGTGG
>CALDUE010000164.1 GCA_937923485.1 uncultured Saprospiraceae bacterium | reverse complement strand
TGTGCCGTGCTACAATCGAGATGACTGCTTGCCAAAAACCATCCAGATAATATATACCCCCACTACCAAATCAAACCCAATACAGAAGGGTGGATACCACGCTGGGGCTAGATGCTGCGCCGGACCTACCATGTGGAAGAGGTAATCCCAACCAATGTGAAGCAGCCAACCGACACCCACATAGATGATACCGAACCGACGGGCTAGAAAAGCGAAAAGCATAAAAATGGTAAGACCAACCGCTTCAAAGCGAATCGCAGTATTCTCTCCCCAAACCACTGCAAAGACCACATAGATCGCAGCTGCAGCGAGTAGCCCCGTAGCAAGTAGGTCGCCTTCGGAATAGTCGACTTTTCGAGCGATAAGAAGGAATGCCGCACCTGCGACAAGGCCCAAAAGAAGGAGTGAAACTAGACTCACAACGGTGAAAATAGGATTAGTAACCGAGTGCTAGCTCAGCGCATTCACGACTTGAAGTCTGTGGCGCTCACCGTGCAAGCCTGTAAAATAGAGCCACTCGCATTTTGTCAGTTTTCCGAATAGCGGGTGCTTCCAGTCTACCAATTCTGAGATGTCATCCACAAACTCAAATGCTGTGCGGAGCTCTGCGCGTGTATCGACAAATTGATCGAGTAAGTCGCCGCGATTATAGGTCTGTGCTTCTGGAGAAATCGCATCGTGTGCCTTGACCTTATGCTCAACCTGCAAAATCGCTTTTTCCAACTTCGCACAAAGCGCATCGGGAGCTCGACCTTCCTCTCTCAAGCCTGGCTTATTCATGAGCTTGAGCGTTCCTGCCTCCGCTAGAATTAAATGCTCTACATATTGGCCGGGCGACCATCTGCCTTCTTCGATAGGAGCGTTGAACTCCTTCTTACCGAAATTGATGAAGGTGGTGGCAAACTCTTCGGTGAGCTTGTCAAAAGACTTGAGGTAGTAGGTGGCCGTATCAACTTGCATGCGGCGAAAGTACACGCTATTTGCTCGGCTTGTTCTTGCTAATGACGCGCTGCATTTTACTTCGGAAGCGTTCGACGCCTTCTTCGCGGATCGCTCGGTGTTTGGTGCTGCGACCTTGTACACGTGCCCGCCAATTTCTAAATGAAACAGGCTTCAGTTCTCGGCGCATGAGGTCGATAACTTGCTTTTCGGTATAGCCAAATTGCGCTTCAATAGCATCGAAAGGGGTTCTGTCCTCCCAAGCCATTTCAATAATCCGATCGGTATCTCTGTCTAGCATGTAGCTATATAAGGTGTGAAACGCGCTGTAAGTTTTGGCGAAAGCCGAGTAACCTTGCAGCATGGCTCCACGATTGCGACTTGCACCAACTCCTTCCGGATTATTACACATCGGCAATGGCGTCAACTTTGCGCTCACCGCCGCTTGGGCACATGCTTTACAAGGTGAACTTTTACTGCGTATCGATGACCTCGACAGCGCTCGGGTAAGAGGAGAATATTACAACGACATCGACAATACGATGCAGTGGATGGGACTAGATCGCATGGGGCAGGTTTTCGCAAAGGCGTCATACCAAGCCAACCGTTTAGCTCGCTACAAAGCGGTGTTAGACAGCTTACGCCAAAACGATTTAGTCTATGCCTGTACGTGCAGTAGGAATCAAATCCGTGCACAGCAGGAAGAAGCGGGCGGAGACATCAACCATTATCCAGGGACGTGCAGAGAAGCTGGAATTCCGCTCGATGCTCCAAACGTGAACTGGCGCCTCAAGCTGGAAGAGGGTGGGGTAGAAGTCGCTTGGACTGAAGGTTTGGGCAAAGGTGAGACTCAGTCTGCACGGCTCTCTTCAGACTTTGTGATTCGGCAGCGCAACGGCCGACCGTCGTATCAGCTCGCCAGCGTCGTGGACGATATCGACATGGGCATCACGCACATCGTCAGGGGAAAAGACTTGTGGAATAGCACGATTATGCAGTTGGTTTTGGCGAAAGCACTACCTGAATCAGCATTTCCTGATCTTGAAGATTCGCCTTTTTCAGCCCCGCACGAAGCGCGAGGGTTCACGCCACAAAGTGGCGGTACTTTCGCCAAAATCCGCTTCTGGCACCATGACCTCGTCGTGGATTTACAAGGCCGTAAGCTTTCAAAAAGGGATGGAGATTCAAGTCTCCGCTACATGCGCGATCGACGTTGGGGATCTGACATCGTATACCGAGAAGCTGGCCTGCTCATGGATGTCGCTCAGGTGAACGATCTAGCCTTGCTCACAGAAGTGCTTCATTCAAAAGGATGACTAAGCTCCTAAACAATCGTTAACGACGTTGATTTTGAGCTAAAATACAGGGTTAGTTGTACGGAATTCTAGGCTCTTTAGCTTAAACGAGGTAGTTTTGGGCTCGGCGGATGGTTCATGAATACATCCGTTTTCTATTTCCCAAAGTGTCTCTCTCGAAATTAAGCGAAGCCTACACTGGCTCTGCCCCCAACCTTCACGTACTATGCTGACACGTTTTTTAACGACTCTTGTTCTTTCTGTTTTCACCTTGGCAGCTTTTGCCAATGGTGGAATGTGGCTGCCCCTGTTGCTCTCCAACCTCAATGAGGAGCAAATGCAGGACTTGGGCATGAAGCTCACCGCTGAGGACATTTACTCAATCAATAAGGGTAGTCTCAAAGACGCGATCGTGCATTTTGGTGGATTTTGTACAGGAGAAGTCATCAGTAATCAAGGACTCGTCCTTACCAATCACCACTGTGGATATGGGGCGATTCAGAGCCATTCGAGTTTAGAAGACAATGTCCTCGAGAATGGATTTTATGCGAAGACTAAAGCGGATGAAAAGCCGAACCCCGGACTCTTTGTCACCTTCATAGATCGCATCGTTGATGCCTCGGATGATATCCTTAAAGGAGTAACATTTGACATGGACGAAAGTGAGCGTCGTAAGCTCATTCAAGCAAACACGAAGCGTTATAAGCAGACCTTCACGCTTGGAGCATTCGAGGAAGTGCTCGTTAAGCCTTTCTATAATGGGAATCAATATTTCGCCTTCGTTACGCGTAAGTACAACGACGTGCGTTTGGTTGGAACACCACCGAATTCAGTCGGTAAGTTTGGTGCAGACACCGACAATTGGGAGTGGCCACGCCATACGGGGGATTTCTCGCTTTTTCGCGTTTACGCTGCACCAGATGGTAGTCCAGCCGAATTCTCTACCACCAACGTTCCTTACACTCCTAAGAAGCACCTTGAGGTTTCTACGGGTGGTGTAAAGCCTGGCGATTTCTCTATGATCTTCGGTTTTCCAGGTCGTACGGATGAGTATCTCGCTGCTTCTGCAATGCGCCAACGCGTTGAAGTGATCAATCCGATTCGTATTGGAATGCGCGATTTGAGTTTGGCGGTTATTGATAGTGCCATGCGTTCGGATGCGCAAACCAAGATCGACTACGCAAGCAAGCAGGCACGTATCGCCAATGCTTGGAAGAAATGGCGCGGTGAGTCAGAAGGTATTGAAGCAACCAATGGTATTGCGCTTAGGAACGGAACGGAGTTTCAATTCAATAAACGATTGAGCAAAGCGATGATGCGGGCCGCGGAGGTAACGCCTGCAGAGCGACTGCGCTATCTAACGCTTCTTCCTCAACTCGATAGTCTTGTTGCCGTGCAGGAAGGATTCGCGAAGTCTCGCGCCTACGCAGCTGAGCTAAATTATAACGTTGATCTGTTCAGGATTGCTAATATTCTTGCACGTCGCGTCAAGGTGTATGAAGCCAACGGATTCGATGCTTTCAATGAGCAAGTGCCTGGCTTGGTCGAATACTTGGAGGGATTCTATGCGCGATATAATTCTGCCATTGACCAGCGGGTAGCATCATCATTGCTCAACCAGTATTTCGATAAAGTAGAGATTGCACATCAGAGCAAGTATTGTCGTGATCAGCGGGATTTTGCTGGATCGACTTCTAGGCTGGTAGATATTCTGTTTGGGCAATCTTACCTCAGCCATGGAGACCTCTTGGTTAAGGAACTTCGTGATAACCCGCAAGCATTTGTAGAGGCATTAAAGGGTGATCCTGGATTTCAGTTTGTGCGCCTATTAAATAGTCATAATGAGCGTTTTGTGTCAACACCTTATAATGAGGTTGCTCAGGCGATGGCGCCGCTACAGCGTGATTACATGAAGGCTTTGATTCAGGTATTTCCAGACCGCAAGTTTTATCCTGATGCCAACTCAACGATGCGTGTGAGCTATGGTAAGTTTGAAGGCTTCAAAGGACTTGACGGTAAGGAGTATTCGTACATGACCTACCTCGATGGGGTGGTGGCGAAGTACAAGCCAGGTGACTACGAGTTTGACGTTCCGAAGAGTGTATTGGCTTTACACAAGGCGAAGGATTATGGGCAGTATGCCACATCGGAAGGAAAGCTTCCAGTCTGTGTGCTAGGTTCCAATCATACGACAGGTGGAAACTCTGGTTCCCCAGCCTTAGATGCCAACGGTCGACTCGTAGGACTCAACTTTGACCGTAC
>CALDUE010000163.1 GCA_937923485.1 uncultured Saprospiraceae bacterium | reverse complement strand
ACCCACGTACGTGTATTCGTTGCGACGGATGACTGTGGCAACCGTTCTGAGGCTCGTCAGCGAGTTGAAATTTCAGATAAGGTGGCACCAGTCTTTGTTCAGGTTCCTGCGAATATCGAAGCTGGATGTGGAGCATCTATCAGTGATGCTCAACCAGTTGTTACTGACAATTGTGACAACAATGTCTCAATCAGCTACACACAGTATAATGACGACAGCGGAGATGGCTGTGGAGGACTTGGAACATTGATTCGTATTTGGACGGCGACTGACAACTGTGGCAACTCAGCAACTGCATCACAGCGTGTGATATTCGTTGATAATGAGCCACCAGTACTAAGTAACCTCGTTCGTGCGGTTTCTACGGACTGTAACAGTGCCTTAGACTTCCCACCACCAACGGCGACAGATAACTGTGATCAGGATGTACACGTCTACTATGACGACACTCGCTTCGCAGAAGGATGTAATGAGGTTGTTCGTCGTGTGTGGATCGCAGTTGATGATTGCGGCAACGAGACGACTGGAATTCAGGATATCCTTATCGTAGACGATAAGCCACCAGTAATCAACGGAGACCTTTCACCTATCACTATTGAGTGTGGTGTCGAGTTCCCTGAGATCGACCTAATGGCTGAAGATCAGTGTGATGCTGACCTTACAATCACAGAGGAGACTTTCGAAGTTGGCGGCGGAAGCTGTGAAGGCGAGAAGACCTTCTTCCGAATCTTCACGGTCTTAGACGATTGTGGAAACCAAGCTGAAGCTGTTCAAACGGTAACCGTAGTTGACAATACAGCTCCGGAGTTTGTATCTGTGCCTGATGATATGGATGCAGCTTGTGCAGAGTTCGATTTCTCTGATATTCAGCCAGAGGCTGTTGATGCTTGTAGCGATGATGTAGTAATTACAGAAGTTAGTGAAGCGACAACAGTAATGCGTAACGGTCGTCAAATGGACGGAATCATTAGAACGTGGACAGCTACTGATGGCTGCGGTAATGCAACTCAGGCGTCTCAGACTATTGTCTTTGATTTAGAGAACCCAGTAATCACCGCGCAAACCGTCTTCGGCAACTTAGCAGATGGGTCAACAGTCTGTGCTGGTGATCTAGTAACCTTCACAGCACCTGCAGGCGGAGATAACTATCAGTGGAGCAATGGAGAGACCACGCAGCAGATTGTTGTAGAGGCTGATGTACCTCAGACGTACGAAGTCACTTATGGCGGCAGCGCATGCGGTGGTACAGCACTGTTCAACCTCCAAGTTGTGGATGCCCCAGACTTCGATATTGTTGATGTTCCAGAATACTGCGACGGTCAGACAGTTGATCTTAAAGTCAATGCAACAGGAGTTAATGAAGTTACTTGGACTGGACCTTTTGGCTTCACGGCTACTGGAACTACCACGAAGATTGAGTACATCGCCACTGTCCAAGAAGGATGGTACGTTGCATCTGCTCAAGCACTTGGTGGATGTAGTGTGATCGATTCAATCTACGTGACCGTTGGTACTGGCACTTGTGCTGAGCTTTGCGGAAATGGCATTGATGACGATGGCGACGGACTTGTTGATTGCGATGACCCAGACTGTAATTGTTGCTCACTTGAGCAGGTTGTGCTCAGAACAGAGTGTCGTGATGGCGGAACACCAAACGACATCACTGACGACAAGTATGCAGTCTACGCAACGTTTGTAGGATCTGGAGTAAGTGGAAATGCTTTCACTGTAAAAGGTGATGCAGAGATTCCAAGTCTATTTGCGAATGGTGAGGTCTTGCTAGGAATATTCCAGAGCACTACACCGATGGTATCATTCGACTTCTACGGAGTTGACGATTCGAGTTGCTCACTCACCGACCAGCAAGCATTTAGCCCAGGAGTTTGCACCGATGAGTGTAGCTTGAATATTGTTAAAGTAGAGCCTACCGTTTGCGAAGAAGGACAGTATGATCTACTAGTGACTGTACTTTATGCTAATCCATCAGGAACGCTGGTTATTAACGGTAAGCGATTCAGTCTTCCAGACAGTTTCGGGGAGTTCACCTTCACCTTACCAAACCTCAGCTGTACTGGAGACCAAGGCGTAGTTGTTGAGGCTTATTTCCTAGGTCAGACATCATGCGCCGACGACGAGTCGTACGATGCTCCTTGTCCAAACGAGGCTTGTCTTCCAATTGAGATAACGGTTGGTGACAGACCATAGCAGATAAATTGTAACACCACTGCGCAAAAGCCAGTAGAAGTACCTGATACTTCTGCTGGCTTTTTTTTTGGAAAATCTTTTGGCCCAGAGTTTGCATTAGAAAATCTGACATGTGTAAGTTAAGCTACTTGTAGCTCTTCTTCTCTAAAACAACAGCTTGAACAGCTACCTATTATCCCCCCGCTTTGTAGGCCGCTTGGCGCTACTATTCTCACTTGTCTTGTGGACATGCTTGGGGATGCGCGCGCAAAATGATCTCAGCATTTTTCGGGTCAGTAGTGACGTGTTTGTCACTCAAGGTCAGGTTGTCTCTTTCACATTTGTGGTAACCAATGATAAAGGCACCGATGTTGATGGGGTAGAGGTTCAGATTGATCTTCCTCCAGGGCTTGATTATATTCAACATACGCTTTCGCAAAACTTCAATCCAGCTACTGGAAGATGGACGATTGGCGATATTAAATTCTACCAACCTCAACGCGTTATCACGATTGACATGCGCGTGAGTGGAGAAGGAGTCCTTGCAGCTAATGCAGAGATCTTCTCGATGGTTGGGAACGATGACGACTCTACTCCAAACAACGGAGTGCTCACCGAAGATGATTTTGTAAGTGCTTGTGTGAGTGCGCCAATCCGAGCAGAGTGTGGACAGTCTGTAAGGTTGGAGGCCCCAAGTGGTCACGGCAATTATCAATGGTTCAAAGACGGAACAGCAATCGCTGGTGCAACCGATCCGGTTCTAAATGTTGGAGAAACTGGAGATTATACCTTTCAAGTAGGTGCACTTACGACGACTTGCCCATTAGGAACGTGCTGTCCAGCGCGTGTTTCGTTTGATAGTATTTCTGTCAATCTCTCTCAACTAACACTCTGTACTGGTGGCTTTGATACTGTATTTGTAGACATGCCAGATGTTGACACGGTCAATTTCGTACAAACATATACATGGGGTAGCCCCGACGATCCAATGCTCAATTTTTTGAGTTGTACAGATTGTCCTGAGCCTAGTATTGTTGTTGGTACAACCTATCTTTTAAATGAACTGAGATATACCGTTGGCGTAGTTACTCGCGACCTTGCGGGCAATGTCGTATGTAGTGCAAATGCAACCTTGACGATTGATGTTCTGCAGGCTCCAAACTTGACATTTAATGCCCCTGTTTATGCCTGCGGTAATGACGAGTGTATTCAGATTGAAGCAATTTCGGATACGCCGCTTAGTTCAATTCATTGGGATGGACCGAATCTTCGGACGCCTGATGGCTTAGTCATGGACTACTGTGCTCGACCTGTTACTGACTACACGACAAAGAGGTTTGTTGTTACTGCCATTGGTACAGATGGCTGTATTCGCGTCGATAGTTTGTTCATCATTACGATGCCTAACATTGATATCTCAGTGCCAGTCGCACAAACGATTTGTCAGAATCTTCCAGCTGATCTTTCTGTTGCAATTGTACCTGCTCTGCCTACAGATAGTGTAGAAATTGCTTGGACAGAAGAGCCAGGCAACCCAAATGCTGGAGGCAACTTACTTACTACTACCAGTGCTTCAATAACTACAGATTCTCTTGCTCCTGGTGACTATGGTTTTCGCGTAAGCGTGACGAGAATTGCCCCAAATGGCGATCGAGTATGTAGCTATGAAGAGGTTCAACTAGTTACGGTTCAAAGCGATTGTGCTCAACCTAAGTTAGGTGGATTTGCTTGGAAAGATTTCAATAATGACGGCTTGCGCCAAAACTTCGAAGCTGCACTTGGTGGCGTTCAAGTTGAGCTTGTCTCCGCAGCAGGAGTCCCATCTGGACGGTTCGCTGTGACGGATGCGGCTGGTTTCTATGAATTCGATAACCTTGATATCGGTAATTACCGGATTCAATTTCAGCCAGTCCCATCTTTTGCATTCGGACCTCAGAACGTAGGAGCAGACGAGTTTATCGATTCTGATGTTGATGCTACTGGTCTGTCGGATGTATTCGCAGCGACCTTTGATGAAGCGATTCACGTCGTTGGTGCAGGATATATCCGTGATTGCCAAATTGCATTAACGAATGTGCAAACAACACCAGGAGTTTGTGGTGTGTCTGAAGGCTCACTGAGTTTTGATGTAACGGGAACCACAGGCAATCTTAGCTATACCTGGGTGCCTAACGTGAGTACGACATCATCGGCCACTTTAATACCTGCCGGCAATTATGAGATCACCATCTTTGATGATTTCACACAGTGTACCTACACTGAGGTGCTCACTGTGCCAGGAACACCAAGTTTCCTTCTCTCAACTTCTTCTACGCCAGCTGCATGTCCGCTTGGAAAAGGTGGAAGCATAACCGTCTTTACGGATGGAGGAGCAGCACCGTTTGACGTAGAATTTATTGGTACTGACAGTGGAACGCTTCTCGCCAATTCGATGCCTTTCACAATTCAAGATATACGTGGAGGGGAGTATACAATCAATGTCACCGATGCTGATGGTTGTGTACAATCCAATGTGGTTGAAGTCACTGAAAACGAACTTTTACTCGCCATCGATACCGTCAATGTTATTTCGGCTAATTGTGGTGGTATAACGAATGGAAGCTTTGATGTAATTGTTACTGATTTTACAAATAATTATACGCTCACAGTGAATGGGCTTACCATTGCTGCAAACAGTTCGGCTGGTGTAATCACAGTAAGTAATCAAAGTGCAGGTCCAAAAGTGATCCGCGTGGTTGATGTGAACGAATGTGCGCAAGAGCTCGCCTTCGACTTACGTGATCAAAGCGAACCAATTGATACTAATGCGCTAACCATTGTTGACCCAGCTTGCTTTGGAGAGGCAACAGGTATTATTTCTTCCCCTGCTGGAAGAACTTATGAAGTGCGAGATATTGCGGGACAGTTTGTCGGTAATCTTCCGCTCACTAATTTAGTCGCAGGTCAGTATACCTTGATAGATCAAAGTATTCCGGGTTGCCTTACAACAGCAGAGGTTACCCTTATTGATCCGGCCGATTGGACGATCAGTGCTGTCGTTGAAGCAAGTGATTGTGATTCGCCTATGGGGTCGATTAGGCTCACGGTTTCTGGAGCAACTCCGCCGTATGACTATGCATGGAGTGACGGCTTGCCAAACCAAGCAAATCAAGCACCCTTACTCCCAGGTGATTACAGCGTTGAAATTACGGATGCCAATGGTTGTATACTCGAACGGACTTATACGGTAGAGGATAAGTGTCTTCAACTTTGTGATACTTATTTCACCGCAGATACACTACTTATAGAAGAAATATCAACCAGCTACGATTGGTGTTTTGCAAACTTTGATAACCTGCAAAATGATCGAAATTTCACGATTGATGGACAGCTTACCACACCGACTATTTGTACGCGAAGTGGATTGGTTTTCTATAACCTTGAATCATTACCAGGCGATGGAAATGACGGACCATATCTGATTGAGTTTTGGTATGGAGGCGACGAGATCGTATTCGCTCAAGTAGTCAATTCTGGAGAAGAATTCGCTCAAGCGCTCGACGCAAGTGATGGCAGAGGACGATGGAGATTTAATCCAGAAGAGAACGTCGTGAGAGGCGGTCAACCAGATAGGGCTTATGGTGAAATTGAGGTGACTCATATTGCTTCAGGAACGAAATATTACTTGACTCCTGAAATCTTCAGAAACCAGATAAGTTCTACAGAGACTTTTGCAGTTCCAGGTGATTACTTTATTCAAACTGTTGATGTAGTGACAGGTTGTGCTGACAGCATCTTCTTGATGCTTCGCCATCCTGATGTGTGTGCTGATAATTTCCAGCCGATCTCAAGCAGTACACAGACGCCATACTGTGATGAAGCGTCCTTCATTTGTATTGATGTTCCGTTTGACTTAATGTCATCTTTGACACTTTCTCTTGATGGGGAACCGTATACAGGTAGTATTGAACCATGCGCTGAGGATAATGTCGTTTTCTATGATGTTTCTGCGCTTGACCTTGAAAATACAATCACGCTCGAAAGTTGGATAGTAAATGGTAGATTCAGAAACGCAGTTACGGCTAGCGTTGATGAGTTAGCTGCTCGTCTGACGGTGTTTGATAATGAGATCTGGACCTACGATCCTTACCTAGGCGTACTGCGAGGGGGTAGCGTGGACAATGATTACCGTGCTTTAATTCTCGAGATTCAAGGTCAAAGCTTTAGCCTCCAACCACAGACGCAATTGTTTGATGGTACACGAATCGAGGTGTTCCCAGGGACGTATCGTGCTACGCTTACTGATGCAGACAACTGTGAAAATAGCTTCAGTATATCCGTTGGTTGTAGTGCACAGGGACCACCTGTAACAGATACAATCAGTTGGACCGTTGGAGTTGGATTCTCGGATACGCTATGCGTCGATCGTGATGAAATACCAGGCAACATTACATCAGTGGTCAACTTATGTCCAGATGAAAGTGGGGAGTTCGCTGTTGTTTCTTCACTTGATTCCACGTGCTTTGTTGCGCAAGGCATGGAGATTGGAGAAGAGCTGCTCTGTATCGTGATTTGTGATGATAACTTCGTTTGCGATACTACATACATCAGATTAGATGTAGTCAGTCCTGAAGATTTCCTCTTCCCACTGGCAAACCCAGATACCGATTCTCTACAGATGAATGGTACAGCATTAGTCAATGTATTGGGCAATGACCGGTTCCGAGGTCAGTTGACGAGTTTCGAGATTATAGAATATCCAAGATTCGGTAATGCCTTCATAGAAGGAGATGATGTTCGATATGACGCTGATCCAGAGTTCTGCGGGTACGACCAACTTGTTTATGAAATCTGTAACAGCTTCGGTTGTGACACGGCGCTCGTTACGCTCGAAGTCAAGTGTGATGAAATCATCATCTTCTCTGGTTTCTCGCCAAACTTCGATGATGTCAATGAGACCTTTAATGTCCTTGGTATCTATCAGTTCCCAGGCAACAGAATGGAAGTCTATAACAGACTAGGAAACCTAGTTTTCGAAATGGACAGCTACGATAACTCGTGGGAAGGAACCTATTTCGATGGAAGCGACCTTGCTGAAGGAACCTACTTCTATGTATTTGAAGATGGGAAAGGCCGCACCTATACAGGCTACGTTTACCTCCGACGTTAGGAGAGGTTCAGGAAACAAGCGTTCTATTTGGTGTTTTATGGATTTACTTTCGTCAAAACCCAACTCTGGCACATCCATTGCACGTTTACTGTTCTAAAAACAACTAAAACAATCTGGCAGCTACCAATCGTAGCAGATTGCAAAAATTTATTGATTGGTTTAAAGAGGCAGTGGCTGGGGTAACCTGGTCGCTGTTTTTACGTTACCCTGTATTAGGTAATTGTACCCTTTTGCTTGGTAGTTAGCATTGTAATTCAGGGCTAGCGTCTGTATTCCTCCTATTTTGCGCATTCTCACACAGTGAGCATGAAACCCATGATGAAACTACTACTCTGCACAGCAATAGTGTGGTGTCTTGCTGTATGCAATGCACTTAGCCAGCAATTACCCTTGCTGAGCCAGTTTCAAGAGAGTGCAGGTGTGCTTAACCCTGCCGCGATTTCATCCAATTATTTTAGATACGAGCAAAATGCTGAGTTTACTGCAACTCATCATAGTCAGTGGACCGGTATCGAAGGTAATCCTCGAACCTCTCAATTTGTGGGGCAGATTCTCATGGATGGATATGACCCTGTAGCCCCAATAGCCGGTGTTTACTTAGTTAATGACCAAACAGGACCCACGGGCTTCACTGGAGTTTATGCCAAATTTGGTGGTGTCCTGAGCGATGACCCGTATGAGTATGGTATCTCCGCAGCATTTCAGATTGGAATTAATCAGTACCGGTTACGTATTAGTGAGTTAGAACTGCGTGATGTAGAGACCATCTTTGCAGCTGAGGATGATAGTCAAGTCCGACCAGATGCTGGTGTAGGCGTGTTTGCTTATAAGCGTTTTGGCGAAAGCCTTGTATACGGAGGCGTAAGCGTACCTCAAGTCTTAGGGCTAAGCGCAAATTTCACAGGGAATGATGGTGATGTCCAGACGCAACGCGTCCGTCATTACTACGCTCAACTGGGTATGCAATATGACTTGGGAGACTACAGTTTTCTTGAGCCTGTAGCATGGTTTAAATATGTTCCCAATGCCCCGCTTCACGTTAGTGCAACCTTGAGATATCAAACCGCAAGTGCATTTTTCATGGGTCTCGGCGGCACCTCATCTTCAAGCATTCATGGACAAATGGGCGTAATAATCGGTGATCGTACAGGTTATGATCCAATGCTTCGTATTGGGTACAGTTTTGACTATGGGTTTAATAGCTATGGTTCTTTTGCAGGTCCAAGCCACGAAATCAATCTTAATTACTCATTTAATCGCTAGACGTACATGATTAAAGGTCTCGTGAAATATGGGTTAACAGCCTGTCTTAGTCTGTTTATGATGGGAGTTGTTTTTGCGCAACCTTCTTTCATGATTGATCCTGCGCAACAGATCGCCAATAATGGGGATCGTATTTGCCTAGACCTTGATGTCGATGATTTTACGGACATCCTCACCGTAGATTTTGATTTTGCTTATGACCCAACGGTGATGACCTTTGACGATATCGCCGGAGCTGCACTCCCTGGCCTTGACGCAAGTAGTTTCACAGTCATAGCACCTGGTCAATTACGTTTTAGTTGGACTGCTCCCAATGCGGGTATTGGAGTAGGTGAAGATTTTCCTGATTTTCAACCTATCGTTAGCCTTTGCTTTAATATCGTTGGAGCATATGGTGCTTCTACGCCGCTTGCTATAGCGAGCTCGCCCACGCCTAACATTACACGTCAAAATAGTGGCAATCGAAACATCGGTTTGTTCCAATCTGATGGCTTGGTCGCAGTTGGCGTTTTACCGTTGCACTTCATCGTAGATAACGGTGGAGCAGCAGAAGGGACGAGCGTCTGTATTCCAATCCGCGCCAATAACTTCACAGATATCGTTAGCTTTCAGTTTAGTGTAAACTGGGATCCTACTATTCTAAGATATACTGGAGTAACGAGTTTAAATACAAATCTTCCTGGACTCACTTCTGGTTCTGTATCCAGTCTTAATCCTGGGGAGGTTGGGGTGTTGTATCCGATTTCACAAGGAACAAGTCCTGAAACCTTGGCCGATAGTTCTATTCTCTTCCAGCTTTGCTTTGACATTGTTGGGACTTGTGATCAGAGTTCTGTTGTAGAATTAACAGGCACCCCAGTAATAATTGAAGCTTACAACAGCCAGTCATCACAACCAATTGGTGTGACAAGCAACGATGGGCAAGTAGATGTATTTGGTTGTGGAGGCGGCCTGAGGTTGATCGGTGATACGCGCACAGCCGCTATCGGTGATGCAATCTGTATTCCTTTCGAAGTGCAAGGATTTCAGAACATCAATGCGATGGACTTTGATATAGACTTTAATCCGAGCATAATCGCTTTTGATCGAGTTGAAGTTTTACCTGGCGCTCCAACCTTCTTTACAAATGGAAACTTCGATATATCGCAGTCGGCAACAGGTAAAATAAGACTCACTTGGTCGGGCCCTGGCAGTAGGGGCTATTCTCTTCCAAACGGTCACGAGCTATTTCAGCTTTGCTTTACTGTCGTCGGCAGCTTCAATGTAAATGGAGTGATCACACCCGACGGCAACAATGGATCAGTCACGCAATCGGGGGCAGAGATTGGTCTTAATCCTAGACCTGGAACTGTTGTTATTCTCCCTTCTGACCCCTTGTTTATTAAGATACCAGACGCTACTGATTTTTCAGGAACAGAAGTGTGTCTTGATATCACTGCAGATTTCTTTGATGATCTGCAGACTGTACGCTACACAACAATATGGGAACCTAGTGTCCTACAATTTAAACGCGTCGAGAACTTCGGTCTGCCGATGTTGGATGCGACCAACTTCGTCCTATCATCTCCAGGGAATCTCGAACTTAATTGGTACGATTTCTCTGGAACCACGCTCGGTCCCAGTGATGTGATTTACACACTTTGCTTTGACATAATTGGTCCATCAGCGAGCTGTACACCAGTAGAAGTTGCAGACTTCCCGATGCCGATATTTGTAGAGTCTGCCTCAAATCGCGGATACAACATTGGCCTTGATTTCGATCCAGGCGAAGTTTGTGCGATAGATACGCGAAGCTTTACGTTTGACGTAGGAACGGCAAATGTTACTGGAGCAGCTATAGCTTGTGTTCCTGTGACAGTGACCAATTATGAAGACATCGAAAACTGGTCGCTAAGTCTAGCATGGAATCCTGCCCAGTTCACTTTCGAGTCCATCAATGGACTGGTAATCAATGCAACGGCCAACACCAGCGAAGCAGCTTCAGGTAGGGTAGGGATCACCTATGCGCGCACTGGCGATACTACGATTGTTGACGGTACTCAAATCTTGGAACTCTGTTTTTCTGCGGTAGATCCAGCAGCGGATGGATGTTCTCCGATTCTCGAAGAGCTTAGACCTGAGCCGAATTTTGCAATCGAAGCTGGACAGAATTTTAGTGTCGTTGTCGATGGTGGCGAAATATGTCAGCAAGCAGGTTTGTCTGTTGTTCATACTGTTACACCAGCGTCTTGTTCCAACACATCAGATGGAGCAATAGACCTCACTGTAGGCGGTGGTTCTGGTTCTTATCGTTTCGATTGGATTAGCATCACACCTGCAAATACCGAGGATCAAACGAACTTGGCACCTGGTACCTATTCTGTTGTTGTGACAGACCGCAATGACCAAAACGTCACTGAGTCTTTAATGATCACAGTAACAGCTGCGAATCAAGCTCCTTTTGTTGACGCAGGTAGAGATACCATAGTAGAATGTGGCGCTCCGCCAGTCATTCAACTAAGTGGATCAGCAGATCCAGGCACGTACAACTGGCGTGTCTTAGTGTCTGGAACAAGTATTGTCGATGGACAAGGAACACTGACTCCGTCAATTTTTGGTGCTGGACCAATTGAACTTACTGTAACAAGTAATTCAGGTTGCATTTCGAAGGATACCATCGATATCACTAGACAGGTGCCACCAACCATTTCCATCTTTAATCAAGGTGACCTTCCTTGTGAAGGTGGTGACGTAGACCTTGAAATTACGGTCAACCCAGTATCTGGAAACTACACCTACTCTTGGTCGACTAGCGACGGAAATATCGTAAGCAGTGATTTAGCTACACCTGCGATTGTAGTTAATGCTGAAGGAAACTATGTTGTTCTAGTTGAAGATAACGACACTGGATGCACTTCTCAAGCTTCAATTCCAGTTTCAGAAGTAACAGGTACAGCAGTTTCAGATGCTGGAGAAGATGCTCAAATCACCTGCACGAATACACAAGTGACTATTGGTGGTCCTTCAACAACTGATGGAGGAGATTACCAGCTCGAATGGACGACTCCTAACGGCACTTTATTAGCTCCAACTGACCAGGCGACTGCAATCGCTACAAGTCCAGGTAAATACTTCTTGTCTGTTCGAGAAATAGCGACGGGATGTATCGTGACTGATTCCGTCGAGGTGACAGGCAATGGAGACTTACCAGATGCTCAAATCGATCAATCATCAGATATCACCTGCGATGTCAACACAGCTGAGCTTACTGGATCGGGTTCAACAGGACCTCAATTCACCTATATCTGGACAGCGACAAGTGGTTCTCTTCAAGGCGGTCCATCGGTTCGTGGCTTAACAGCTACAGCGCTTCAGCCAGGCACGTACGTCTTCACCGTGACTGATACGCTTACAGGCTGCGATCGGAGCTCTTCCACGACCGTAGGAGACAGTACTAGCGCTCCGGTCTCTCAATTGCCTGCAACTTTCTCTATTGATTGCGGGGATACAGGAAATTCGTTGATTGACCCTGCTTACGCTAGCGATTCATCTGGGTTTGACTTTAAGTGGATCGATAGCGCAGGCGACACCGTTTCACGAACGGCTACGCTTGCAAATTTCTCATCAGGGGTTTACGAGCTTCTCATTGAAAATCAACTGACAGGTTGCAGTACTAGCTCAACCATTCAAGTTTCGGAAGCAGATGCACCTATAGCCTTACTTAGCTCTACAGAAAACACGCTCATTTGTGGACGTGATTCAGTGGCAATGGATTTTAGTACATCAACTATTCCAGCCAATGCGACGATCAGTTGGTTAGCCGAGGTCCCTCAAATTGATGGAGTAACAGCGTATGCTGTAGCCGCAGGAAATTATCAATTGATTATCACAACCGATAATGGTGCTTGTGCTGATACAAGTGCCGCAATCGTGATTTCTGACAGTAGAACCGTGCTTGCGGTAGATGCAGGTTCTGATTTACAAATTGACTGCATTAGCACCAACGTCGATGCAACTCCGACTCCACCGACGGATGCCTCTTGGATCATTAGTTGGAGCTCTCCTACTGGAGGAATTATAAATGCTCCGACGACACTCGCGGGAGGTTTTGGCGAAAGCGGAACTTATGTGCTCACCTTCAGAGATCCTGTTTCAAATTGTACAGGACGTGATACACTTCTCGTAACTGAAACAGGCGGCGATAATCTAGATGTTGCACTGGCTGTCAGTGGAGCATTGCCTTGTACGCCCGATAGTGTTCAAATTGATGCGACGCCGACCAGTCCAGATAATGCGCAAGTCAGTTACATGTGGCGTAGAATCGGCGACGCGGTTTTCGCAGATGACCAGACCATATTCGCAACCGCAATTGGATTTTACGAGGTTGAAATGACCTACGATCCAACGGGTTGCACGGCCTTAGATACCATCGAGGTCATTGGAGCTGGAGCAACTGATTTAGAGGTTGATGCAGGTCTTGATCAGACCATCGCTTGCTCAGGTACAGTAGATCTTATGGCCACGGCCGTTCGCTCGCCTGATAACGACGTAACTTTTGATTGGGCGGTATTAAGTGGTAGTGAGCCAACGCCACCTTCAAATGATTTGGTGACTATATCAAATCCTGGAACGTTTGAAGTCACCATGACCTATAACCCAACGGGTTGTACAGTTACTGACACGGTAGTCGTTGGGGCGGCTAGTTCTAGCGACCTTGAAGTTGATGCTGGGATTGATCAAACCATCCCATGTGGTGGTGGAAATGTCGATCTCACTGCAACGGTAGTCCAAGCTCCTGGCAACGATGTATCTTTTGTATGGGCAGTGCTGAGCGGAGTTGAACCGCAACCAGCTGCGAATGCAACAGTGACCGTAACCAATCCTGGGACTTTCGAGGTAACGATGACTTACAATCCATCAGGTTGTACTGTAACGGATACTGTTGTAGTGACCTCAGCCAATTCAGATAATCTTGAAGTTGATGCAGGGGTTGATCAAACTATCCCTTGCGGCGGTGGAAATATCGATCTCACTGCAACGGTAGTCCAAGCTCCTGGCAACGATGTATCCTTTGTATGGGCAGTGCTGAGCGGAGTTGAACCACAGCCAGCTGCGAATGCAACAGTTACGGTCTCTAGTGCCGGTACCTTCGAGGTAACGATGACTTACACGCCAAGTGGATGCACGGTGACGGATACCGTGGAAGTGCTTTCGGCTGCTGAATTCTCAATAACTGCCGATGCGGTTCAAAGTTTTCCTTGTGATGCTTCATCAGGTCCACTTACTGTAGTCGTAGACAATGTGAGTGGTAGCATGCTTACGTATACGTGGCAAGCAGAAAGTGGCATGCTTCTCACTCCGCCAAATCAACTTGCGGCTGAAGCGACAGTAGGCGTCTACTGGTTTTTTGTAGCTGATGCAGCGAGCGATTGTACGGACAGCGTGAGGGTAGAGTTGGTTTCTGCAAGTACTGGCCTAGAGGAGGCTTCGGTAACTTTTGAGGAAGTATCCTGCGGTGAAATCATTCAGCTAGATGGCAATCTGCCTGCCGGATCGACGGGAACCTACGCGGCTCTTTCTGATTTAGGTGGTGCGATCATTGATGCCTCAACAGATGGAGATGCGGAGATTATAGGTCTTGCGGCTGGTGATTACACCATCACCTATGCGCTTTCAAACGCAGACTGCGGTACCTACAGCATTGACACCTTAATGATGACGGTGCTGGGCCCAGAAACCGTCAAAGCGGAAGATGATTTAGTCCTATTCTTAGGCTCTATTCGTGATACTACGCTTGACCTTAGTCTTAATGATGCAGTTGGAGGAGAGGCCTCTTATACCTTGCTAAATAATACTTCACTTGCAACGCTGACCGAATCAGGTATACTATCATTGACGGCTTTGCCAGATAGTGTACAGGTCTCGTTTGAATACGAAGTCTGCAACCTAGAATGTCCTGGAAACTGCGCCACGGCTACGGCTATTCTTCAAAGTCGTACGGAGGACAATACAAGTGAGATAGATATTCCAAATGCGATCACACCTAATGGTGATGGCCTGAATGATGCCTTTGTGATCGATGAGCTTTTGCTGAATCCTCAAGATTATCCAAATGCTCGTCTCATTGTTTTTAATCGTTGGGGCGACGTTTTGATTTCAGCTCAGCCTTACAATAATGATTGGGAAGGAACCAATGTTAGTGGCGAAGATTTACCTGAAGGTACTTACTACTATGTGCTCGAACTTGACATAGGCTCGGGTGAGATCTTTAAGGGTAATGTGACCATTCTGCGCCCTTAAAGCTAGATGAATTCACAGTAGCTCGTTCCAAGGCTTTTACATTATTGAAATTCAATTCCGCCCATGCGAGGGCTGTCAGCTTTCGCCAAAACCAATAAAATGCCCCTGCGATCAAAAATCGCAGGGGCATTATAGGTTTTAGCGGAAGCTGGAAGGAGGGACTAGTGCATGAATTCGTAAATGCCAGCAATTCCCTGACCACCACCGACACAAGCGGTAACCATTCCATACTTCTTCTTGCGACGGCGCAACTCGCTAAAGAGCTGCGTACTCAATTTCGCTCCAGTACAACCTAGCGGGTGCCCTAAGGCAATTGCACCTCCATTCACATTTACAGTTTCTGGATTAAGCCCCATCGTTCTGATGACTGCGAGTGCTTGTGTTGCAAAGGCTTCGTTTAGTTCCGTGAGGTCGATATCACCAATTGAAAGTCCAGCTTGGCTCAGTGCCTTCGGTATTGCTGCACATGGACCGATGCCCATGTAGAGTGGTTCTACACCTGCAACCGCACAACCCATAAGGCGTGCGATAGGCTGAAGCATGAGCTCCTTCATGACTCGCTCGCTTACGATAAGTACGAATGCAGCACCATCTGAAGTTTGCGAACTGTTGCCAGCGGTCACGATACCACCTTGCTGAAATGCTGGACGTAAGCGACCGAGCGCTTCCATGCTTGTGCCTCGGCGAAGGCCCTCATCAACAGTAACAACTTGTGAAGTTTCTACTCGCTTGTTGTCCTTGACAAATACTTCGGGAACTGTGATCGGTACAATCTCGTCGGCGAAGAGTCCACCGTCGATTGCTTTTGCAGCGCGTTCGTGTGATCGAACGGCGAAGGCATCGGCATCTTCACGAGAGATTTCATACTTCTTTCCTACGGCCTCAGCGGTGATTCCCATACTGACGACATAGTCTGGCGTATCTTTAGCGACATTGTAACTCGGAGCGAGCTTGTATCCCGTCATCGGGATCATCGACATGCTCTCGGTTCCACCGGCGATGTAGATTTCGCCCATTCCTGCGTTGATCTTTGCTGCGGCAATGCTGATGGTTTCTAAACCAGAAGCGCAGTAACGATTAACGGTTTGTCCGGGTACCTCTTTACCAAGCGCTCGCAAGGCGATTTGGCGTCCAATCTGAAGACCTTGCTCGCCTTCTGGGTTTGCACAGCCAACAATGACATCGTCAATTAGATCGGTATTGAGGTTAGGTACTTGAGCTACCAAGTGCTTGATGACATCAACTGCGAGGTCATCAGATCGGTAGTTTTTGAAAACACCGCGGCCAGCTTTTCCAACTGCGCTACGGTATGCTCTTACAATATATGCGTCCATGTTGAATTCAATTTTTGAATCCTGAATGTTGAACCTAGAATGAAATCATTCTCTGGGCTCGTAATTCAGCATTATTAGTTGCGGAGTGGCTTGTTGGTTTGAAGCATGTGTTGAATACGCTCCATGGTTTTCTTCTCTCCGCAGAGGCTCAAGAAGGCTTCACGTTCGAGGTCAACGAGGTATCGCTCACTTACTTGTTGCGTGCCTGTGAGGTCACCACCACAGAGTACACGTGCAACTTGATGTGCAATCTTGACATCGTGGTCACTCGCATAGCCACCTAACTTGAGCTCGTTAGCTGCTGCGTAAAGTGCAGCCATACCACCTCGCCCGAGTACAGTGACATCCGTTCTTTCGATCGGCTGTACATAGCCAACGGCAAGTTCGAGTACGCGTTCTTTGGCAACTCCAATGTTTCGCTGAGTGTTGAAGACAACTTCATCCTTATTATCCAAAAGGTAACCTTGCTTGAAAGCTTGAGGAGCAGATGTTGCTACCGAAGCCATCGCAATGGTCTTGAATTTCTCTATGAGCGTTGGAATCATGACGTCTCCAGGGAAAAATTCATCGCTGGCACGTAAGGCCATTTCCTTTGTTCCTGCGCCACCTGGAATAAGACCGACACCTACTTCAACAAGCCCGATGTAGCTCTCTGCTGCACAAACGGCAGCATCACAGTGCATGATGGTTTCACAGCCACCTCCGAAGGTATAGCCTTGGGTTGCTGCAACAACTGGAATCGCCGAGTAGCGACAACGCATGGTTGTATCTTGGAAGTAACGAACCGCTTGATTGAGTTCCTCCCATTCTTGTTGGAAAGCGAACATGCCAATCATCATCAAGTTTGCACCGACGGTGAAGTTGGCCGCATTATTACCAATGACGAGTCCTTTCCAGTCACCTTCTTCCGCAAGGGTAATCGCATCGTTGATTCCCTTCAAGACACCTTCTCCAATAGAGTTGGCTTTTGAAGTGAATTCTAGACAGAGTACGCCGTCTCCAATATCGTGGAGCGTTGTTTCTGAATTTTGTTGTACCGGTTTTTGACTGCGGTAGTTATCGAGAATAATGAACTGCTCCGTTCCGGGAACAACTTCATAACTATTCGTTTCGCGGTTGTAGTAGAGACGCTTGCCTCCTTCGCTCTTGTAGAATGACTCATTGCCTGCTGCAAGCATGTCAGTCACCCACGCAGCAACCGTCAGACCTTCTTCTTTAATCGCTTCAATTCCTGCTTGAACACCTACGGCATCCCAGTATTGAAACGGTCCGATCTCCCAAGCAAATCCAGCTCGAACGGCATCATCAACACTGTAGAGTTGGTCAGCTATTTCTGGGATTCGGTTAGAAGCATAGGAAAAAAGTCCAGCCATACTGCGCTTGATGAGCTGGCCTCCTTTATCTTTTGCATTGAAAAGCGACTTTACGCGCTTTTGCAGCTTGTCTATTTGTTTGGCTGCTCCTAGGCTCTCCAGTTCGACGCGTTGTGTTGGGCCGTACTCATGTGATTTGAGGTCGAGTTCGTGAACAACAGAACGGCCAGTCTTAGGGTCTTTTTCCTTCGTCTTTTTATAGAATCCTTGACCCGACTTGTTCCCGTAGAATTTATTATCGAGTAAGAACTGCATGTAAGCTGGTACACTGAAGGTAGGTGCTTGCTCATCGTTTGGCGCGTTAGCAACGATGCCTTGCATCACCTTTGTAGCTGTATCGTGACCGACGAGATCGCCTAAGCGGAAGGTACCCGTCTTAGGCCGGCCGATTGCTGGACCAGTAAGCTTGTCTACCGTGTTGATCGGCAATTCTAACTCTTCGGTGAGCGAATAGATCTTCGCCATTGCATACACACCAATTCTGTTGGCGACGAATGCAGGGGTATCCTTCGCTAGTACCGTTTGCTTTCCAAGGTTTAGATCACCAAAGTGCATGAAGAAATCAAGCACAGCTTGATCGGTATCAGGACCAGGAATCACTTCAAAGAGGCGCATGTATCGCGCAGGGTTGAAGAAGTGCGTGCCGCAGAAATGCTTACGGAAATCCGCCGAGCGGCCTTCAGACATTTGAGCAATCGGAATACCTGATGTATTTGAAGTAATCAGTGTTCCAGGCTTGCGATACTTCTCTACTCTTTCGAAGAGGCCTTGCTTGATGTCAAGTCGCTCAACGATTACTTCGATTACCCAATCGCAATCGGCAATTTTTTTAAGGTCATCGTCAAAGTTGCCTACTGAAATGTGCTTTGCGTAGTCAGTGTCATAGAAAGGAGCGGGCTTACCTTTGAGGGCAGCCTTCAAATTACTGGCGGCGTATTTATTTCGAGCGGCAGGAACAGATTGTTCTTCAGGCTTCAGATCATTCGGGACGATATCTAGCAAAAGGACTTCAAGTCCTACGTTAGCTAGGTGGCATGCGATGCCTGTGCCCATGAGTCCTGAACCCAGGACTGCGCACTTGCGGATGTGTCGGCTCATTTAGTAGGGTTAATTAGAAGTCCAATAAACGAAATTCATAGCGGATTAAGCAAAATCAGCAGAAGAATATCGTACAGGACTCCTGGAGAGAAATGTTACTCAAATGCTTACGACTAGAATGTCAACAAGTTCTCGGCAATAAAAAAGGCCCTTCTGAGATGAATCTCAGAAGGGCCTGAAGTAAAGAAATGTGTGTTTCTCGGTGGATTTAATCCAAGACTTTAAAAGTCTTTAAGATGGGTTTCTCATTTTCACCGGTGTGGATGACTACTTCGTAATTTCCGGGCAACACTTCAACATCTTTCGGAAAATGACTTAGTGTGTAATTCTTCCCTCCCACAATATTGGCTGAGGAAGTAGTTTCATAAACAGAACCTAAGAAGGTGCTGAAGTAATCATCTGTAGGTAGGTAATACCAGGTAAACCTCATTTGAGTTCCCGGTGAGAGGTTTTTAGAAACAACGCTTATGTAAATGTCTTCAGCTGTTTTCTGAAAAATTGGGTTGTCTACAGGACAGGTGTTCTTTTCTACTTCGACGCTACACATGCGTACTTCATCGATTGAGTATCGTGTAGAATCGGAAAAGCCAAAAGCCAAGATGGCGATTGGTACTAGGCAAATGCCTAACGTTTTTCGGAAGAAGTTTTTCATGTTCGGGATTTTAAAGCTCAATGAGCAACTATTGATTGAACGTTATTTCACGTACAAGTGACTCACATAGGAACGTTAACGAGCAGGGTTTTGCTCGAAATTTGGATTGTCAATTGGTTTATTTTTCTAAAATTGGAGAATGCCGTAATAAAATCTACCTAAAAATAGGTGTTTTTGAGGAATTCTCCAAATTGGCACGTATGACTAGTTTTAACCAATCTTTCTGAGAAGTTTGTAATGCGGTCGAGGTTTACGACGTTTGTTGTACACTGACAAAGTAGAAAATCATGCTTGAAACACTTTTGCTCCTTCAAGATACTGACATAGAGCGCGACACCGCCTCTCAGTCATTGCTAGACATTATCGTAGAAGGAGGTCCACTTGCAATAGCAATTGTGGCTGTTCTTTTTGTGCTCTTGATAATTGGGCTTTATATCTTCATAGAGCGATACCTAACCATCAAACGAGCTGGTCAGACAGATGACAACTTCATCAGCAATATCAGGGCGAGCGTCCAAACGGGAAATATCCCAGGAGCCCTCGCGCTTTGCCGAAATAACGAGAGTCCTCAAGCCCGGATGGTAGAGAAAGGGCTCATGCGAATAGGAAAGCCTTTGCGTGATATCGACGCAGCAATTGAAAACGTAGGAAACCTCGAAGTCTTCAAGCTTGAGAAGAACTTGTCCACCCTAGCGAGTATTGCAGGTGCAGCTCCGATGATCGGATTCTTCGGTACAGTAACTGGTATGATTGCCTCTTTCTATGAGATGGCAACAGCAGAAAGTGTAACTCCAGATGTACTCGCTGGCGGTATTTATCAGGCCTTGCTTACAACTGCACTCGGGTTGGCGATTGGAATTTTCGCTTTCGTCGGCTACAACTTGCTTGTGGCTAGTGTCGAGAAGGCAGTTTTCAATATGGAGCGTACCACGATGGAATTCATGGACCTTCTTCAGGAGCCTGCTTAGGCGTGAATTTCCGTGTTTCGGCACGGGCTTTTCGCTTTCGCTAAAACCAGCTACAGAAACACACGCACATGGGGCTTAAAAATCAATCCAAGGTCAGCGCCGAGTTTTCGATGTCGAGTTTGACCGACATCATCTTCTTGCTGCTCATCTTTTTCATGCTCACGAGTAGTCTCGTAAAGATTGATCCGTTCGATCTACCGATCAGTGATTCTAAAACAGTCGCTCCTGTGAGTGTTGTGGTCAGCATCGACAAGTCTGGCAAGTGGAAGCTCAATGGTGAAACCATCAAGAAAGCAGCTTTACCTGCTGGACTGAAAATCAAAATTCGGGAAGCGAAGAAGAAAGAAGACGTCACCCTAACGATAGTTGCTGAAACTGGAGTTCCATTTACGAAAGTGGAAGACGTCATGAAACTCGCCGCAGAAAATCGAATCAAAGCAATGATTGCAACACAACCATCCAGCTAACTCACCTTCTGTTTTGGCGTAAGCCGACGGCCCTTGAATAAATGGGGCTGAAACTTCAGAAAATTAAATCCCTATGGGACTCAAAAAACGAAGCAAGGTGACGGCACTGTTCAACATGTCAAGCCTTACAGACATCATTTTTCTCCTCTTGATCTTTTTCATGTTGACCAGTTCACTGGTAGCCCCAAATGCGCTCAACCTGAAATTACCAGGTCAATCCAATGCGAACACTCCACCGACGGACAAAAACATCGATGCAGTAGTCGTCTTCAATGATTGCAGCTTCACCTTCAATGGAGATAAGAAAACTGCAAGCTCGTTAGAAACAACACTCAGGCAAAAAGCACGCGCAGAGCGGAATTATACCGTCACAATCGCGTATCGCACAAAGACCCCAACAGAGTGCGTCGTCACAGCAATGGACATCTCTAGGCGCTTGAGCATTAACGGTATCTTAGTATCTCCCAAGGCGCGTTAAATCCGTGGGGACATACATGGAACGGCACTTGCAAACGTTAAACACATCATGGAATACATAATCCCACAATTTGAAGAGCGATACAAGAAGCGTAGTGCGACGATCTCTCTTATTATTTGGTTGATCCTAATTCTTCTCATCTTACTTCCATTATTCCATTATCCAACACCTCCTCCAGGTCAAGAAGGGATTACGGTAAACCTCGGTTTGATCGATGTAGGACAGGGAGATGAAAACGCGGCGGCAGCAGCTGCTCCCATCGCAGAAGTGTCTGAAGCACCTGCAGCTGTTGAAGAGGAAGTACTTCCAGAACCTGAACCAGAGCCTGAAATATTAGAGGAAGTGCCTCCGCCAACTCCAGAAGAAGTTGTCGAGCCAGTGGAAGAACCCGTATCTCAACCTGATCCAGAGATCTTACGACAAGAGCAAGCTGCAATCGCGCTTCGAAAAAGAGCTGAGTTGAAAGCCAAAGCGGATCAACAATTAGCGGTGACCCAAGCAAGAGAGGAAGCTGCTAGAAAAGCACAAGAAGACGCGCAAAAGAAAGCTCAAGAAGATGCTCAGCGTAAAGCTGCCGCGGAAGCAAAACGAGTAGCTGATGCAAAAGCTGCTGCAGCCGCCAAAGCCGCTGCGGATGCTGCTAAGGCAAAGGCCATTCGTGATGGAATGTCTGGTCTTTTTAATGGAGGCGAAGGCTCTGGCGGTGGAAAAGGAAACACCGGTACTTCTGGTAATCAAGGCGACCCGAATGGCGATCCAAACGCAGATAGGTTAACTGGACTTAGTTCTGGTGGAACTGGCAACGTAGGCGGGGGGCTTGCAGGTAGGGGTGTGCTTTCTAGCCCTAAATTGAGTGACAATTCTCAGCGAAAGGGTAGAGTAGTCGTCAAGGTCTGCGTTGGCGCTGATGGTAGGGTTATTTCTGCCAAATACACCCAACTTGGATCAAGCACAACCGACCCTGTATTGAC
>CALDUE010000162.1 GCA_937923485.1 uncultured Saprospiraceae bacterium | reverse complement strand
GATGATGGGTAGCTTATCCCAGTCAGGCTCAATCTCTGAGGTAAAGCTTTGAATGGGCCAGAAAACACCCGTAGAATTGCCCTCAAGCAAAGGTGAAGTCCCCGAACAATGAACAATGTGCGCACCAGGACTCGAGAGCGCAATGGACTTACTTAAATGGGCAAGCTCATCGTCCTGGACGCAGCACCAGACGACATCGTCGTCGGTAAACGACTGGCCGCTGCCAAACTCATTTGGACTCCATACAACCTTGAGCTCCTTGGCCAAGCGTTGTGCAGAAGCGGCCGTACGATTTCGAACAGAAGCCAGTTCAAAACCTGTTTCAACCAGTCGGCGTGCTAGCCAACTTCCCCAGCGACCAGTTCCGATGATATGATGACGGAGCTTATCCAACGGGCTCGGGACGAGAAGTCAGGTTTGGTGAAGCGACTTGGTTCGATGTGTCAACTTTTAACTCATATGCTGGAATTAGCTTTCGCTTCTCTGCGATACGGAAGCCCATGGCTATGAGTAAGCCTGCAAGCATCATGATTGTACCAATCCAGAAGAGGTTAATACCTGGGAAAACCGTAGCCTCTAGCACCACCCAGTCACTTCGCGATGCATTTTCTGCAAGCTCAATAGGCAGTAGGACGTTTTCCGCAGGATCGGAAACGGCCACAGCAACAAGTGCGCTTCCCGTGGCGGGATCAATCTTGGCCAGGCGAGCATGAAGGCCATGTTTCACGTCAAAATCTTTGACCTGACCAGGCTCATTATTACGGATGTAAAAGAGCGGATTCATGTCAGCCACAACAGCTCCATCTTTTAGTACGGAAAGTTTTGCATTCACCGCGACGTCGCCTTCTTCGCGCTTGTAGTTTGTATGCTGAGCCTCTCCATCGAATTTATCGAAGCGGAACGTGTAATCGTCCACCGTTACTGTTTCACCAGGTTTGAGCGTAGCGTCGCGGTAATCGAGCTTGTTTTCTGCACCGAAACGAGCGCTAAACGCATCTTCAGGTACTTGAATCCTAGCGCTAAACGGATTGATCTGCGTGGGGAAACTATAGACTAGATTTTCGCGAAGTACAACCACAGGCTCAGCATATTGAACCGTATCAAAGTCTAGGCGCTCAAGTTTGACCTTCAGTCCAAGGGCAAGATCGCCAGGCTCAGGCTCATAGTCTGGGTGCGTCGGCTGCTCATTGACTTCTAAAAGTGTGAGGCGGTGCTTTTCTGTTTCCGTTGATGCTCCAATGGCAAGTGGGAATCGCTTGTAGTCAAGACTATCTTCAAAAGCTTTTGCTAAGTCAGCACTTTGCGCTCCTGGAGGCAATCCTGTAATGTGCGTAAACACATCGTGATCCCAATAATGCTTTGTGTCGGGATTCATGCTGGCCACCTTGGCAAAGTCGTTCGTGTAGAGCGCATATGGACTCAGGACGAACTCATTTCCAATCACTCCATCTTTCGAAAGCTCTCGGTATTGGATATGATAATCTCTGCGGTTTCCATCGAGTGAATCACTTAGGTAAGTCACTTCATAACCGTTGATCACCATTGGCAAGCCTTTGACGATGAGGACGTTTTTACCGATTTGCTCTTCGCCGAGCAAGCCGTCCATGGCAAAGGTGTTCTTCGATATCTGGTGCTGATTGAGCCCTGAAAACAAAATGCCGATCAACATTGTACCAAAACCAACGTGCGCCGCAACGGATCCTATTCTTTGCCACAACGCGAGCTTGCTCGTGAAGAGATAGTCTATGTTGCTGAACACCGCAAAGTATGCTGCAAATGCAAGCACGGCGAACTGCCAGCCAGCGGTAGCAAGCGCATTGAATGTAACGACGGTGAGCAGGAACGATACCAAAATGGATACCCCCATTCGAATAAGCAGCTTTTGGGAAGAACCAGCTGCCACCGAACGACCTTTCCAGCGAAAGTATTGAGCCGTTGCAGTGAACATGCCCATGAACACGCCCACCCAAAGTTGATACTTGTTGTAGTGTGCTACTGGTTCATTTATGGTGAGGTGATCCATACCCAACTCGAAAAAATCAGAGACCTTATTAATCACGGGTAAACTCGTAGAAGCGAGGATCATTCCTCCACTAAAAAGCAGCACAAGACTTCCGAGGAACATCCAAAACTCTCGGCTTGAGGCAGCTTCCTCTTTTTCTTTTTTAGGAATCTGCGTCCAGCGAAGAGCCAAAAAGACCAAGCCCATCAAGAAGAAAGAAACCACCAAGAAAAGCAGCTGATTCTCGAGGCCCATTTCGGTAAAGGCGTGTACACTCGTCTCGCCGAGCACACCAGAACGGGTGAGGAAAGAACTGTAGAGTACAGCTACAAATCCAAGGAGGTAGAAAATGTAGGTAGCCTTGATGGAATAGCCAGTAGATTTAGCAACGAGGTTGGTATGTATACCTGCAACAATCAATAGCCACGGTACAAGCGAGGTGTTCTCAACGGGATCCCATGCCCAGTAACCACCGAAGTTGAGTGCTTCATAGGCCCAAGCGCCACCCATAAGGATGCCGATGCCTAAGATTCCTCCACTGAATAGCGACCAACGCAGCACAGGAGTAAGCCAGCCTTTGTGATCCTTGATCCATAGTGCAGCAACCGCATAGGCAAAAGGAACAACGGTAGAGGCAAAGCCTAAAAACAAGGTAGGTGGATGAATGATCATCCAGTAATTCTGCAGTAAAGGATTCAAGCCGGTGCCTTCAATCAGGTCGACGTAGTCGGCTTGGTTGAAGATCGGAATGTCCATGACTTCTCTCAGCAAGAGGAAGGGGGATGACCCTAAGCGGAAATTTTCGCCAAAGGGTAAATAAACCCCGAGAAGCATACTCAAGAGTACGACTTGTACTGAAGCGATGATCGTCAGCACAGGGGCACGCCATCTTCCTGCTGTGAACCAAATCACCCCGCCTAAAACGGAATTCCAGAAGAGCCAGAGTAAAAAGCTTCCTTCCTGGCCTTCCCAGAAGGCTGTGAAAACATAGCGAAACGGTAGTTCATCATTGACGTGCTGTTGCACGTACTGAAACTCATACCAATGATTGGTCATCATGGTGAGCAGTAGGACTATAATTCCGACTATACTGAGCCCCATAATACCATAGCTCGTTCCGAGCATGCGTTGCCAGCCTTGGTTAGCTTCTCCTTTGCGTTGCGCCTGAGTCGCGAAAATCCCTGAGACAAGAGAAAGAATTGCGCAGACGAAGGCAAGAACTACTGCAGCGCGACCTATCGCGCCAGCTGTCAGGTGTTCGTTGACGTATTGAATTTCGTCCATGTTAGCTATTCCCCTTGATGAAGACTTCTTCGTCCTTGTATTTACTTGGACACTTCATGAGCATGTCATTGGCCAGAAACTGACCGTCTTTCATCTCGCCTGTCACAACGATTTGTTCAGACATTTCAAAGTCTTGGGGTTTTGCCGCAAGGAGAACAACTTTCTCTTCTTGACCTTCTGCATCCCGTACATAAAAGCTAAAGAAGTTTGGGTTCTTCTCAGGGTTGTACTCGATCGGCTTGTCTTTGGCAAGCTCACCTGCTACACGCACCGTAGTCTGGCTGCTTTCGGCCTGCGCGAACGTCGCGTAGGTGCTCATATCGTCGGCTGCAGACATGAAAATTATGACTGCTGCGGCAATGCAGATCAAAGCGATAATGGGTAGCTTTTTCATAAGACCTATGATGTGTTCAGGCTAAAGGTACTAGTTGAACCATCAGCGAACGTAATAGATTGTAAGCGATTGGTCATCTGAGACCAAAAGCACCCGAAAAAGCACAGATTTACTAAGGATTATGGCATTCTAGACTCGATCGCGCTTGCCAGCTTTTTACTCCACTTGAGGTTATCCTTCATTACACTTGGGTGAGCAATGATAAGCGTGATGAAAACTTGGTTGTGGGACCACACGAACTCCATTGTCGTAGGATCATAAACCGCTGGTTTTTCCCAGTCGGTGATCACCTTCGCATTTGGTGAAGTTTTCGGCATAGCTAGTACAGCATCAGCAGCCAATTCTGGTGTATTATTGTCGCTGAAATAAACGCTGATCGTTCCGACATTCCTACCGTTGGCTTGGAACTTAGTGATACAACCGACGACAATTTCACCCAAGTTGCTGCGCTCGCTGGAAGCTTGTCCAATACCTCCTGGCCAACCATTGAGATCTTGGGTCTGCACCACTTCGCATGGGCTAATTCCTGCGAATCCCACGAATTCAGCAGTGATCGCTTTAATGGCTTCTTTTTCACCATCGCCAGTAGGATCATCACCATCGTAGGGTTTGATTCCTCCTTCAACTTGTTGGACGCTCTTAACTTTTTTTCCATTGATCATGGAAGGGATGCCGTTCTCATCGATGACAGTTCCATTCGCATCGCTCTTGGGCGAAGCCTTTTGCTTTACTGTTTCAACAGTAGCATCATCATTACAGGCTGGAAGTACAACCAGCGCAAAAGTAAAAAAGACGAACAGGCTAAGCGCTAGTTGTACTGTGGCATGACGTCGTGTAGAATTTTCCATCGTAGGTTGTTGTATGCAGCAAGGTCATCTGCTCGATCTTGTCCCAGACGAATCCAAGTGTTGTTATCGAGTCTTTTGACGACCGCGTTTATCGGATATAAGTTAGCAATTTGAAGGGCACCCGTGGCATCTTGCTTGAGTTGCTTAGGCATTTCAAATGCATAGCAGATGTAGTCTGCGTAGTTATTTTTTGCAGCTTTCGCCAAAACCTGAGCTGGGTCACCAAATTCTGCTGCGGGTGTTGCTCCTGACCTAGGCACCAGCAGTACTTCGAAGGTTTTGTTGGTGACACATTCTCCTTGGAGATAAGCGTAATCTCCTTCTCCATCAGGTCCTGATAGCACTAATTTAGAGACCACGAAACTGTCACAGGCCGTTAGAAAATCGAATCCTTTTACCTGAGAAGCCGGCGGAGTTGATACGACTGTTTTACTTTCTGAAGGTGTCATAGAATACGAATCTTCAGAAACTTCAGCTGCGCTAGGATCTTGTTTGCAAGAGGCTAATACCACAGCTACAGTGAGGATGGATAAGAGAAATCTGACCATTATGCTACGGTGTTTCATGATTTTGAAAGCTGCACAAAAGTAGGGGGCAAGGCAACGCAATGTCAATTGCTTTTTTTTTCGGTCTGATCACTTACATTGAGCCTGTGCAACCGACACTCGTAACACTTCAAGATGCCGCTGTTTTCCAAGGAAACACCTGTGTGCTTACAGACTTAAACTTCACAATCGATGAGGGTGAGTTTGTCTATTTGATAGGTCGTACGGGCTCGGGAAAGAGTACGCTGTTGAAGACACTCTACGCGGCTTTGCCACTCACCAAAGGCAAAGGCGAGGTTGTCGGAAAAAGCCTTCGCAGGTTGAATAGAAAAACGATTCCTGCCTTTAGAAGGAAGTTGGGCATAGTGTTCCAAGATTTCAATTTGCTCTTCGACCGCGATGTCACCGCCAACCTAGAATTTGTACTTAATGCTACAGGCTGGAAGGAAGCCTCCAACAAGGTGAAGCGCATAGGTGAGGTTTTGACGCAAGTAGGACTCCAAGAAAAATCGGCAGAAATGCCCTTTCGACTTTCTGGAGGAGAACAGCAACGACTTGTCTTAGCGAGGGCCTTACTCAATAAACCCAAGTTGTTGATTGCTGATGAGCCGACAGGAAATCTCGACCCAGAGACTTCGGATGATGTGATGCTTTTGATTCGACGTTTGGCCACCGAATACAACATGGCGGTGCTGTTCGCGACACACGACTATCGCATCATTGAGCAATTTCCTGCGCGTATACTCCGCTGTCAGAATGGTCGCGTACTTGGATCTGCAGACATGGAGATCTTGTAAAAACAATTAGCTGTAGGCTGCTCTGAGCGCTTCCTCAAGTTTAGCCTCGTTGATGCGACGCTGGAGTTTGCCGTCGTTCGCTACCGAAATGAAGCCTGTTTCTTCACTAACGATAAAAGCAAAGGATTTCGATCTTTCGCTGAGCCCAACTGCTGCTCGGTGTCGAAGACCTACACTTTGAGGAAGATCATCTCTTTCACTGACGGGCAGAATACATCCAGCTTTTTGAATCTTTCCGTTGCCAATCAATACAGCTCCATCGTGCAGCGGAGTGCTCTTATCAAAAATGGTGCGCAGGAGCTCGTCGCTAACGTCGGCTTCTAGTCGAGTTCCACTTGTGCCGATAGGTTCGTTGGCAACACTCTTGCTGATTACGATCAGCGCGCCAGTCATGCTTTTCGACATGGAAAGAATGGCCTTTTTGAGCTCGAATTGTTCGCCTTGACTTTTCATTTCATCACCCTTCCCACTATCGCCAAGTCGAAAAAGGCGTTGCAATACATTACTTCGTTGCCGTAAAGTGGTGTTACCCAGCAAGACTAAAAAGCGCCTGATCTCTGGCTGGAAAATGATGATTATGATGATTACACCTACACTCACAAACTGCCCGAGAATCGCTCTCAGCATCTCCATACCGAGCACTCCGACAATGAAGTAAAGCGCGTAGAGCGTGATGACGCCGATGAAAATATTGAATGCAACGCTACCACGCACGAGTGTGTACAACTGATAGATCAAGTAGCTGACAATGAGCACGTCCAATACATCCCAAACCGAAATCGGTAGGAATCCTATGTCAAGCAGAAATAGTACTTCGCTTGGAATCACTCGCTAATGTCTTTGTATTCGTAATTCATCTGGTAAAACATGAAGCTAAGCAAGTCTGTAGCTTCTTCAATCTGTTTGGCTACAGGCTTTCCTGCTCCGTGACCTGAGCTTTTGTCAATTCGAATGAGAATAGGCTCCTTGGCTTGCTGCACTTTTTGAAGTTGAGCGGCAAACTTAAAGCTATGCGCAGGGACGACACGATCATCATGGTCTGCAGTTGTAATCATGGTCGCCGGGTAGTCTTGAGGGGTGGCATTGTGCAGGGGTGAATATGCACGTAAATACTTAAAGGCATCCAGGCTATCCGACCTACCATAATCTCCTGCCCAAGCCCAGCCTATGGTGAATTGGTGGTATCGAAGCATGTCCAACACGCCGACTGCAGGGAAGGCAACGCCGTAAAGCTCTGGTCGCTGCGTCATGCATGCACCGACGAGCAGTCCGCCGTTGCTACGTCCGTAAATAGCCGTACGTTTTGGTGAAGTGTATCCTTCCTTTTGTAAGTACTCAGCTGCCCCGATGAAATCATCGAAAACATTTTGCTTGTTTGCTTTGGTGCCGGCTTCATGCCACTCGCTACCAAATTCGCTTCCTCCACGGATATTGGCGAGCGCAAAAACTCCTCCTTGCTCAATAAGTGGAGTGACGAGATCAAGTCGCATCACTGAGTGTTTAGGCTCGATCGCGATATCAAAACCTCCATACCCGTAAATTAAAGTTGGACGCTCACCATCAAGGTCGAGACCTTTTTTGTGGACGATGAACATGGGGACTTCGGTTCCGTCTTTGGATGTATAGCGTATCTGATTAATTTCATACAAACCTGCATCAAAGCCATTGTGGCTTATACGCCAATGTTCAGTACGTCCATTCTTTACCCGTAAAATCAGACCGGGAGCCGTTAGTGAAGTGAAGCTGTAAAATTGATCTCCACCCGAGTCAGCAGCACTAATTCCAGACGTTGTACCTATGCTAGTGAGTTCAATGTTTTCTAAATTTGGAGATCCTGAATTGAGCTTATAGCTATACAACCGAGAAGAGACGTTCTCTAACGTTCGTAAATAAAGATTTGAACCAGATAAGGTTACCGACTTTATTACCGCACCTTTATCAAATGTTGTTTCATCACCTTTTAAGTATACTGTTCCTTTACCTGGCTCAATTATATTAAACCAAAGCTTAGAGACGCTAGGCTTAATTGATTTGACAGAACCACCAGGAGCGTTTTTATTGGTAAAAAAATATAAATCTTCGCCTCTACTCCCTATGAAACTGTAATCGTGGTCAAAGCCTTCGACAACAGGATTGAGCTCTACTTGTGCAAGAGCTTTCAACCCTGATATGTCAGCCACTTGAACGTCGTTTCCACTAGTAGAAGTCGAAGTATTCACCACGAGCCATCGTTCGTCTGCGCTTATGCTGGCAGATACATTTCGCTGTGGACGTGTAGGGTCTTCGAAGATTAAAATATCTTCAGCTTGCGGACTACCTAAAGCATGATAATAAAGCTGATGTCCCTCATTTTTATTACTCAACTCGGAGCTTTTTCCTGGGGCAGGGTAGCGGCTGTAAAAGAAGCCATCTTTCCACCAGGCCATACCGCTAAACTTAACCCAGTTGAGTTCATCTTTTAGTGGCTTAAGTGTACCTAAGTCTAGAACTTTAATAGTTTTCCAGTCAGATCCACCTTCGCTAACTTGGTAAGCCATGAAGGCACCATTTTTACTAAAGCTATAACCACTCAGTGAACTTGTATTATCGTCGCTGAAGGTATTCGGGTCAAGAACTAATTCTGGAACCGGATTTTTGGCAGATGCGGATTCACGATAAAGAACGCTTTGATTTTGCAGTCCATCGTTTTTAGTGTAGTACAGCCAATCCCCAACGACGTCTGGTACACTATACCGCTCGTAATCGTAGAGACGTTCGAGGCGCTTTTTGATGTTTTGCCGAAAGGGGATAGTCGCTAAATAATCTTGGGTAAACTTGTTCTCAGCGTCGACCCAAGCGGCAGTTTCTTCAGATCTATCGTCTTCTAACCAACGGTAAGGGTCAGCAATTTGAGTCCCATGATAATCGTCGACTACGCGGTCATCTTCACGCGATTCCGGATAGTTGAAGGAAGCCTCGTCTGCTTTATCGACTCCCGAACTGCAAGCTGAAGCTAGCAGTAGCAGGAATAATAGCGTGTTGAAGACCTTGATTCGCATCCTGTTAAGTTTGATGCGAATGTAACTGTAGCTGAGCGCAGTATGTGCTATGGGTTTTACCTACAATTTAGGACAAACCACCTTATAACGGCTTTTTCCTTCCTTGGTCCAGCT
>CALDUE010000161.1 GCA_937923485.1 uncultured Saprospiraceae bacterium | reverse complement strand
GCCCCAGGCAAATGCTGATGCAAATAGTAGGTAATGGTTGGCAATACGACTAAAAATAAACTTACTGAGATCGCCGCACTCAAGGGTGAGAAGCTCTTAAAAAAGGCAGCGACATCGGGCCCAATCGGATTTTCGCCCAAGTATTCAAAATCAAGCGGACTGAAAGGATAGAAATAAACAATTGACACCACGGTAACCAGTGCGAATGTGATCGCGAGCACCAAGTAGTTAAGTCCTCTTTTTCCAAAAAATCGAATGGCCTCGAAGAAGGTCTGCATCGTAGATCGCTCTGTATACAGTTCCCATTTCAAAGGTCTGTCCGGTGGTAGATTACCATAGTCCTCTACCTCACGCACCGTTCCTCGCCCAACTTGATTAGGACGAATCACAAAATAGTACAAGACGAAAAAGAGGTTCACCAATAAGAAGACCACACGAAGCGGCGTCGGTATATCCGTAAGTCGCGTCACGAAGCCTTCAATAATCCCAGCCAAGACAATGAGCGGAGCGATGCCCGCCATAATGCGCAAGCCTGAAAGGCCGGATAATTGAAAGGCTCTCGAACGGGATAGGGTACCCGGCCAAATCAAGCCTTTTGCCAAGACAAGTCCAGCTCCGCCTGCAACGATAATGCAGGAGATCTCGATGGTTCCGTGTGTCCAAATGCCCAGCACGCTTTCCCAGCCAACACCGCGTGCGAAAAAGAATTGCTGGAAAGAGCCAACCATGATACCATTGTAAATCATGATCATCAGCGTGCCAATACCGAGGAATATTCCACTGACGAAGCAATTCATGGCGACCATCAGGTTGTTGCCCATAATACCTAAAGCGCCGCCAAGCATAGAACCACTTTTGTAAACCGCCATGGGGTCTTGGTTCGCAATGTTCTCTTCGGTCATGGAGACATAGCCCTCCGATAGGATCAATTCGGCGAAAGCAGGATCGACCACAGAACTCCCCCACCCTATGGCGAAAGCTATTAAGAAGATGACCAAGGCCAGTTGCAATGGCCTACGCTGGGTGTACATTTCGAGAGGTACGGTCTGCTTCCAAAAGCGCGCAAAACCAGTACTCTCTGTATCGTTTTTATAGAGCGACAGACTTAGCTCTGCGGCCTTATGGTTGAGGTAAGATCTTACCGATCGATTGGGATAATGCGTTCTGGCATAACTCAAGTCATCAGAAACCGCGGCATAGAGGTCACGCAGTACATCGGGGTCTGGGCGAGGTTTGAGAAGCTCATGCTCAAGCTTCCGCCACGACTCTACGTTTTTTGATATGAAGGTGGTTTCTCTTAGTGGCACGCTGCGCTAAAGTAGGCGGGGAGGTTGAATAATGACTTCACATTCTGTAAGATTACTTGCTATCCTAATACAAAATCTCTTATTCGATGTTTACATGCAGGATCAAGACTACCTTGACGCCTAGCTGAAGCCATTCGGTGTAGCCGTAAAAAGACAAATTGTAGAAGCTAAAGTTTGATATGAACGAACTCGCGATTCGGAGTCCTACCAACGTTACGATCAATTATCAGCTCGCGCCGATGATGGAGCGCTCTATAGCCTTTGTCCTCGATTTCGTCATCGTTATGGTGGTCACCCAATTGGTTTCATTTGCCTTGGGAAGATTCCTATTATGGATCATTGGTGATGATCATTTTCTCAGCGTATTCCTCTATGGCTTTCTGCCCGTCTTGCTGTTCATGTGCTACTTCGCCCTGGGTGAGTATTGGTTTGAAGGTCAAACGATAGGCAAGCGCATATTCAAGCTGCGCACTATTCGCGTAGATGGAGCTCCTCCGACCTTCGAGACTTATGGTCTACGTTCGGCGATGCTGTTACTTGACTTTTTGATGTCATTAGGCACGATCGGCTTACTCGCCGCGGCAAGCAGTCCACTGAATCAACGCATTGGTGATCGTATCTCTCAGACGGTCGTCATCCGTAATAATTCTCGCTCGCTGTATCAGCTCAACGACATCCTCAACATCAAAACCGTTGACGATCATAAAGTGGTCTATCCAAATGCCGATCGACTTGACATCAAGCAAGCTTTGCTCATCAAGGAGGTAATGGTGAAGTGGGAAACAAGGCGTGCCATTGCCCTCAAGGGAGTCATCACTTCAACTGCAGAGCGCGTTGCAAAGACGCTCGATATTGAAGTACCTCCGCAGCGTCAGCTCGAATTTTTAAGGCAGGTGTTGAGGGACTATATCGTGCTGACGCGCTAAGGCTGAGGCCTTAGCTAATTTTGCATGGGTAATTCTGAATCATGCAATCCTACGGGATGTCTGTAACTTCATCGGCAGCCGTTTTGAATGGCCTTTGGGACGCACAATTGGGACCTAGCCATAGATACGCACATCTAGGATGTTGCGATCTGAGCAATTCTTGATCGATCGAGACTTAGTGATTTAAACTTGGTTTGAAATAACTGTTTTTCACGCATGGGCCGGGCTCCGTAGAGCTCCACTTTAATTTGATATTCAAAAGTCGCTCTTCAGATAGCATGGCTTGTTGAATACTGTTGATCTCATAGCCACCTTCCTCCCACCATACAAGCCGCTGAGACGTGTTCGCGATGTAGCTGTCAAATCCATTATTGATAAGGACTGCGTAGACACTATCCAAAGGCTCTTCACGATCGCGATAGGTCACTTCCAGCGACCTTGTGAAGCTGCTTGAATCAACTGAGAGGTAAACTACTTTAGTCATTCCTTGGCAACTGCTCGTATCCACCTCATACGCATCCCACATCGCTGGGCGATCAATATTTGACTGCGCAAATGGAGCGAGCTCTAATTCCCAATCCACTTTGGTCAGTTCCTTGGTTTCTTCAATTCCGTTTACGCTCACGGTCTTCGAAATCGACATGTCGATCATTCGTTGTTTTTCCTGTTCGACAAACTCAGCCAGGTTGAAGAAATTCGGATCAATCGCTGCGATATCTCCGCCCTGCTGGTCTGCGCCACAAGAGAACAAGATTATGAGTCCTAAAAGGACCATTACATTTCTCATACGAAAAGGCTTACACCGTCCATTTCTTCCGGCTTATCAAGCCCAAGAATTTCTAAAATTGTAGGTGCTACATCACCGAGCTTGCCGTTTTTAACTTTCAGTGAGGAGTCGTGGCTCGGTACATAAATCACGGGCACGGGATTGGTCGTATGCGCTGTGTTCGGACTGCCATCTGGGTTGCTCATCACATCAGAATTACCATGGTCAGCGATGACGAGTGAATCGTAGCCTTCGGTTTTGGCGACAGCTAGCAAGTCTTTGAGACAGCCGTCGACGGTTTCTGCAGCTATGATCGCGGCAGACATCACTCCCGTATGCCCCACCATATCGGTATTGGCAAAATTGACGCATACGAAGTCCGGCTTCTTGGATTTAATGTGATCGATGAGCTTGTCACGCAATTCAGGTGCGCTCATTTCAGGCTGTAAATCATAGGTCGCCACTTTAGGAGATGGCACGATGATGCGCTCCTCTCCTTCGAAAACCTTCTCGCGACCGCCATTGAAAAAGAAGGTGACGTGTGGATACTTTTCAGTCTCTGCAATCCGTAGCTGCGACTTTTCAGCTTTCGCCAAAACCTCACCCAAGGTTGCTGGAAGATCATCTTTGGTGTACACAACGTGTAATCCCTTAAACGACTCATCATAGCGGGTCATCGTTACGAAGTGAAGCTTCTTTGGACGCATATCATAGTCCGCTCCATCGGAGGTTCCTTTCAGCGCTCTTTGAGTTAGTGCAGCCGTTAGTTGACGCGGACGATCCGTTCTAAAGTTGAAGAAGATTGCGGCATCTCCGTCCGAGATTTTGCCGAAAGGCTCACCTTCATCATTTACATGAATGATTGGTTTGATGAACTCATCCGTTTGACCAGATTTGTAGCGCTTCTTTAATAGCTTGTGCAAGTCTGAGGTTTCTTCGCCCTCTGCATTTACCATCGCA
>CALDUE010000160.1 GCA_937923485.1 uncultured Saprospiraceae bacterium | reverse complement strand
TTATCCCAGCACATCTAGACAGCCCGTTTCTCGCTGAATTGAACGATACGCAGCGACAAGCAGCAACAGCATTAGAAGGGCCTGTACTGGTTGTTGCAGGGCCTGGCTCAGGCAAGACCCGTGTACTTACCTATCGTATTGCCCACATGATTGAGACGGGCATCAAACCTTGGGAAATACTCACACTGACCTTTACGAATAAGGCTGCGAAGGAGATGAAAACCCGGATTGAAAAAGTCGTGGGACAGCGCGCGAATTCTGTTTGGGCTGGCACCTTCCACTCCATTTTTGCTCGTTTACTTCGTATGGAAGCAGAGCGCATCGGCTATAAATCTAGCTTCACTATCTATGATTCTGGTGACTCGCAAAACGTCTTAAAATCTATAGTTAAGGAGATGAGCCTAGATCCGACTGTCTATAAGCCGAGAGGACTATTGACTCGGATCAGTCTGTTGAAGAATAGTCTCGTAACTCCCAAAGCTTACGCAAAGCGAGATGACCTGCTCACTGAAGATCGCATTGCGAAGCGACCGCACTTTCAGACGATTTACACCCGATACGTCGCGCGATGTAAGAAGTCTGGGGCTATGGATTTTGACGACCTGCTCTTCCGCATGTTTGAGCTTCTGCAAAACCATGATGAGGTCCGAGAAAAATTCCAGCAACGCTTCAAGTACGTGATGGTGGATGAGTTTCAGGACACCAACACTTTGCAGTATGCGATCGTAAAGAAGCTGGTCCAGTTTGAAGGTTCTAAACGGAACATCTGTGTAGTTGGTGATGACGCTCAGTCGATCTATGCTTTTCGGGGCGCAACGATTCAGAATATCCTAGACTTTGAGCGAGACTTTGGAAAGCATGGGATACGAACTTTTAAACTTGAGCAGAACTACCGGAGTACCGAACACATTGTGGCGGCGGCCAATGAGGTGATCAACAACAACAAAAAGCAAATCCAAAAGAAAATCCGCTCTGAAAAAGGAGTGGGAGAGCGCATCAAGGTCATTCGTGGCGTTAGCGATACCGAAGAGGGGAAGCGCGTTACTGATTCGATCATCGACCTCAAGCATCGCGTCCACTTCTCGAATAGTGATATCGCGATTCTCTACCGCACCAATGCGCAGAGTCGAGTATTTGAGGAATATCTACGTCGGGCCAACTTGCACTATAAAGTTTTTGGAGGACTTAGTTTCTACCAACGCAAAGAGGTCAAGGACGCTATCGCATACTTGAGACTTGCGATCAATCCAACAGATGATGAGGCAATCCGACGCGTCATCAACTTTCCAAAGCGCGGCATTGGTGATACGACTTTTGGTCGCATCACTAAATACGCGACGGAGCATGGACTGACTATTTTTGATACCATTCAAACAGCTTTAGGCGAAGCTGGTATCGGAGGCAAAGCAGCCGCCACCCTGCGTGGGTTTACCCATCTGATTACGCAGTTTCAGCAGAAGGCTCAAAATGATGATGCTTATGAAACGGCGATGTACATTTTGCAACAGTCGGGCTTGCACAAGCATCACCAAGACGATAAGTCTATAGAGGGTGTTGGCAGGTTGCAAAACGTTGAAGCACTGCTTGATGGGATCAAGGAATTTGTCGATGATGATGAATTGGTTGTAGGCTTAGTACTTCCTGGTCAAGACGAGGAGCCAGAACCCGCTCCCCAAGAGAAAACGCTAACCAATTACATTCAGAATATCGCCCTTGTTACAGATGCAGACAAGGAGGATCCAGACAATGCCGATTACATCAGTTTGATGAGTATTCATGCCGCCAAGGGCTTGGAATTTCAAGCGGTATTTGTAGTAGGAATGGAAGAGCAACTGTTTCCCGCTTTCCGCTCATTGGATAACCCAGATGATCTCGACGAGGAACGCCGCTTATTCTACGTTGCGATTACAAGGGCTGAATCGCACCTCTTTTTGACCTACGCCAATAGTCGTTACCAGCATGGCAATTTGCGACATAATGAACCGAGTCGCTTTCTGGAGGAGATATCGGAAGGACATCTAGAAGATTCTGCGGGGCATTTGAAGAGAGCAAGAGTTGGTGGTGTACAATTTGGGGGATCAAGTGATATTGTTCCTCGTGCACGTGTTTCGGGTGCTTTCGCAAAACGACGATCAGGGATATCGCGAGGCTACAAAGTTGATCCCAAGACCTTTGCACCAAGTCCAGTTGAGAAAATCGTTCCAGGCGCTCAGGTACTGCATATGAAGTTTGGGAAGGGCAAGGTCTTGAGCTTAGACGGCGGAGCAAATGCGAAGGTGGCAACTATCCTCTTTGAAGGTATTGACAATCCGCAACGCAAGCTTCACCTCAAGTTTGCTAAGCTGCAGGTGGTTGGTGATTTGGGGCTATAACGATTCATGGCTGACAAAAAGCTTCATAAGCTATACTGCAAAAGCAACACCTATCCCTATAATCCGTTACTGAAAGCAACTACCTTAGTCCCCGATGAGACGAATTCTGTGCTTTGCTTTTGTTTGTTGTGTTTTGGCGCAAGCTGTGTCTCTTCACGCACAGCAAATGCGAACAGAATTCGGTAAGAATCGCGTCCAATTTCACGACAAGTTTGACGAGTGGCTCCAGTACGAATCAGAGAACTACATCACCTATTGGTATGGGGAATCTCGCAATATCGGTCAGGCTGCAGTAATCATCGCAGAAGCCAACTACGCTGAAATTCAGCAGCTTTTGGAGCACCAGATGAGCGATAAGCTCGAATTGATTGTTTACACGGACCTGTCTGATCTGAAGCAAAGTAACATTGGAGCAGACGATGCTTTTCAGAATCAACCTGGACGCGTCAAAATTGTAGACAATAAGATTTTCGTCTACTTCGATGGAGACCACCAAGACCTAGAGCGACAAATTCGAGAAGGGACAGCTAGCGTTATTCTGAGCTCCATGATGTTTGGCGAAAACCTTCAGGAGATTGTCCAGAATGCTGTTCTCCTCGATATCCCGCTTTGGTATTCAGAGGGATTGGTAGCCTATTGTGGGAAAAATTGGACTACTGATGCAGATGAACGCTTGCGCTCTTTTTTAGAAGCTGAGCCAGACGCTGAATTTCTTGATCTCGTCAATTTTGATCCGCGACTTGCAGGACACTCTTGGTGGAATTATCTCTCTTCTACCTATGGAGAAGGTACAGTTGGAAATCTACTTTACTTGACACGAATAAGTCGATCGGTTGAGAATGCGATCGATTATATCTACGCCATTTCCTTTGATGAGCTAAGCGAAGGATGGGAAGCCTACTATCGGGAACAGGTACTCGTTGACGCCGCAAATAGACAATCTCTGTCTGGTCTCGTATCAAGTGGCGAGCAGATAGGCAAGATCAAAAACAAGCATAAAGCAAGGATTACTCAGCTTACATTAAGTCCAGATGGACAGCGTATGGCTTACGTGATCAATGAGATTGGAAAGCAGCAGGTATACGTTGAAGATTTTACAACGGGTAAGCGTGAGCGCGTGCTCAAAGTCGGCTATCGCAATGCTATACAAGCAACAGACTACCGCTATCCCTTGCTTTCTTGGAACCCAAATAACACAGAGTTGGGTATTATTTATGAGCGTAGAGATGTGCTTCAGTTTGCACGGGTATACCCTGGTTCGAAGGAAAAGCCTTTTATCGAACCAGTAGATCCACAGTTTCAGCGAATCTACTCCGTGGATTACGCAAACACCTCGCAACTCATCTTGTCAGGAGGTGTGCGTGGCATCACCAACATCTACAAATACTTCATTGAGACACGTCAAAGTACTCGCCTTACAGATGATTATTATAATGCGTTAGAAATCACGCGTGGGGTTGTAGGTGGCATGCCGGGTATCTTCTACACTTCTAATCGACCGGATACGGCGCTTAGTAGGGTCAAGTTAGACAGCGTTTTGCCAACCCAGAACATTAGTCTTTTTTTCCTGCCAGATGAAAGGGCCAAGTATCCATACGCGATTCGCTTGGCAGGAGGCGATGGTAGTAAAATCTGGTCGCCCCTGTCAATTGATTCTCAGCGATTCACCTTTATCAGTGATCACAGCGGAATTGCAAATCTCTACTCTGGAGAAATTGAAGAGTATATAGCCTATCACGAACAGGTCGTTTATTTCAAAGACGGAGATGTCCGAAGGTTGCCTGAGGATTGGGAGCCTAGCGAGGAGCTGCGAGCTGAAATCGAAAAAATAGAGAGAGAGCCTGTTATTCGCCTTCGCGGCAAAACAAGAGGTCGTACAGATTTGGCAATAGGACTCGATTTATTGGATGTAAATCCCCGAACGGGAAAAACGATTGCCTTAACGCAATATCCTAACGAGCTAAATCAATATACTAGGTTCCGATTTGACAGCTTACAACTACGCGTGCCTCGCTACACATCTTTTGCTGAAGTGAGATTTGGCAAAGAAGCTGCGAAGAGCACCACTACTACGGTCCTGCCAGCATGGCTGAGCGGTCGTCGTGCTGAAGATGTTAGCGCAGATGAAGAACCGAAGGAGATAGTCATCGACGAGGGCGAGCTTTTTCAAAGTCGATTCAAAGAACCTGAAAAAACGACTGCGAAGACCGAACGTGCTTTTGGACTGGATTTATTGACACCTGCAGGAAAAAGTGAGAAGCAGAAGAATGCTTTGCATGCATTCAGGCCAGCCCGTATCCGCGCATACGAGTACCGCTTTAGAACAGACTATCTGACGACAACTTTCGATAATAAACCTCTATTCGGTGGGCTTGACAATTTTGCAGCAACACCTGAAGGCTTTAGACAGCAACCTACAGGGCTGCTCATTAAGCTTAACAATAAGGAGCTTTTTGAAGATTATATTCTCGAATTAGGAGCGCGTTTCGCGACCACTTTTGATGCTTCTGAATACTATGGCTTCCTAGATTCTAGAAAGAACAGATTGGACATCCGCTATGGTCTATACCATGCGACTAGGAGGCAGACTTTAGATACGCCCCCGGGCTCATTAGAAGAGCAGCGTGTACGGTCTAGAAGTGTGATTGGTCTCACGCGCTTTTCGTATCCTTTGGACGTTTTTAACTCCATTAGAGCTACGACAACCGTACGATTTGATAGGTTGGCGCCGCTTCTTTTTGATGAAACCACCCTCGCTGAAAATATAACACGCCAACAGCGTCTCGGACTGCGACTAGAATATGTTTTCGACAATACGCTTGATGTCTCACTGAACATCAAGAATGGAACAAGGGCAAAGTTTTATGGAGAAGTCACCAAGCGTTTTGATATAGACCTTGCTGGAGATGCTTCCTTTGATTTGCAATCTGGCCTATTGACATTGATTGGGTTTGATGCACGCCACTACGAACGTGTTTTCAAGCACAGTGTGTTTGCATTTAGGGCAGCTGCTGCAACAACCTTTGGGGCGGAGAAAATTCTCTTTTACCTAGGCTCTACAGAGGGTGCTATTGGGAGTTCGTTTGACAATAGTATACCAATTGCACCAGGAAATTTTGCTTACGAGACGGCATCTACACACCTGCGCGGCTTCAGAACGAATATTAGAAACGGTAACAGTTTTGCCCTTAGCAATATTGAGTTTCGAAGTCCCGTGCTAAGGTATATCCTGCCTAATTCTAAGAATAACTTCGTTCGTCAATTTCAGTTAGTTGCATTCACGGATGTAGGTACTGCGTGGACAGGAGTAACTCCGTTCACTCGTGACAATCCGATCAATACACAGGTCTTCGAAGATGATCCGTCTTATGTACTTACGGTCAATTATTTCCGTGATCCAGTGGTATTGGGATTTGGTGCAGGAGCCCGTCTTAATCTATTCGGATATTTCGTGAGGGTAGATCGTGCATGGGGCGTTGAGACAGGGGAGATTCTTGACCCAAGATGGCACTTAAGCTTGGGCTTAGACTTTTAGAAGATTCGATACGTTTTCCTCTCTCTTCCTCATTTCGTAAGCATTGTGCACTAGACAGCGTGCAGAGTTACATGTATAGTCTTCGCACGTCCACTATTAAAGCAAGCTCAAATTGACCTCAGTTAGTTCTTGAGTGACTATGGATTAAACAATGGTCCCGGCCTACAGCGGCTATCCTGGGACGATTGTTTTCCGCTAGTGACCAAAACTACCACTCGACGTAGAAATCTCACCAGTCAAGGCACGGTTTTGGCCTAAGAATCTATGTGAGAATACTACAGTTAGCCATTCTTGTCGTCATTTGTTGTGCGACGAGCACCAGTCTTTTGTGGGCGCAGAGCTCTGGAAACCAAGCAAGTGTGAGGGATCAGCTCAACGATGCGCAAGGGGAATTAATGCGACTCCCACCGCTCAAAGACTTGCTAAAAATTGCACTCCAATCAGCCCCGGGTAGTAAGCAGATAGACATAACTCAGCAGCAAGAGCGCGAAAGAGAAAAACTTTGGAGGCTAGCCCAGCTAGATATTTTAACCCTTCAAGGGGTAGCTATTGCCGGTCGTCGAGATGTATTCGCGGTCAACAGCGACGGTACAGTATTCGTCCCAACAGCTTCTGTGGTTGACAATCTAAATACACAAGGATCAATCGGCCTTCGTATCAATCCCATCAGTTTTCTACAATCACGACGTCAAGTCCAGATCGCCAAATTAGAAGGTGCTCGTCTTGAAGCAGAGCGTGAAATTATGGGAAGAGGCGTAGCCGAGGGCGTGATTTTCGCCTACAACATGGCGCAGAAGTCTCTCGAATTGATGGACCTGCGCGCCGAAACTATGGAAGCCGTAACAGCGAGAGCTGATCTCGCCGAGCGTCTCTTTAGACAAGGTGCCATGACCCTGACAGAGTATACAGAATTTCAATCAAAAGCGTCAGACATGTCCGCGAAATTTTATGATGCGCGCGGCGATTTCCGACTCTATTACCACATGCTTATGGAACGCGTGTACGGTAAAATTCCCTAACCGATAAAAATTAGTCTCACCTAAGCAATGGACTTCTTCCGTTGGAAAAGAACCTTTTTACGGGCCTTGGCGCCCGCACTGCTGTGTGCAATACTGGCAGGATGGGGAGTCTATGTCCTGACGGCTGATGAGCGACCAACTTACCGTAGTCAAGCCCTATTGAATACCGGGATCATGACCGGTAGAGACGGAAGCGGATCCTATGTCCGCGATCTCGTACTCAACGAGTTGGAGAATATCATGAACCTTGCGCGGAGCTTCGAAACCCGTGAGCAACTATCTGCTCGGCTTTTTGCTAAGCTGCTTGCGCTAGATCAGGCCGATCCTCATCTTATCTCACCGAGAGCGTACGATGATTTTTTCAGTGAACTGGATTCTAGTTTAATCCAGCGCTACAAGCCCATGAAAGATGAACGATTGATTTACGAATCAATCATTATTGATCGAGATTCTCTAAAACGATTTGGAGAGGCAACTTCAGAAGACCCTTTACTAGAAATTCTTTACGGAGACGATCCCCTCATCGGCGTCGAATCACTCGCAGGACTACGGGTCAATCGCAAAGGCATGAGCGACCTTTTGGAGATTAGTTATTCCACAGTTGATGCGGCTTGGTGCAAACTCACCTTAGACGAACATATCGAAGTATTCCTGGCTCAACACAAACTCGTTGAAGAACAAAGGAGTGGGGGAGCGCTCGCTTATTTCGAGGAGTCAACTGCAAAGTCTAGAGAAAAACTAGATCAAGTTGAGATCCGCTTAAGAGACTTTGCCACCAACAATAAAATAATCAACTACTACGAGCAAACGCGCTTTATCGCAAGTTTGAAAAACCAAGTTGATAATCGATATACAGAGGAAAGAATGAAGCAGGCTGCATCGGACAGTACGCTTCAATCTTTAGAATCGAAGTTATCGAAGCGGATGGACCTCGTTCGCCTCAATAATATCGTTGACGACCGTCGTCGTGAGCTCGGCCAGCTTTCTCGAGAGCAAGCTCGTCTAGAAATAATGAGCGCAGATTCAAGCGAAACTGCTGAAGCTGATCTCGCGAGTATTGAAGAACGGATGCAAAGCATTAGAAAAGAGCTTAGCAAAGATATAGGCTCGCTGCAAGGGGTGTATAATGGTCCGGAAGGCTTAGAACTAGGACGACTTATTAGTGAATGGCTTGTTGCTTCACTCCAAGTTGAAGAAGCAAAAGGAAAAATAGAAGTCCTAAATGTCAGGAAAATAGATTTTAATAATCTGTACACTAATATGGCTTCACTTGGTGCAACCTTGAAGAAAATTGAACGAGAGGTTCATATCGCCGAAGAAGATTACCTAGAGAATTTGCGGAACCTAAACGAGGCCTTACAAAAAGAGCATTCTAAAAATTCAATTACGGATCTAAGGCTGGTTGATCAACCAGTTTTGCCAAACAAACCTGAAAAGTCTAAGCGGCTCATAATGGTGCTAGCAGCTTTTCTTGTTGGCGGCATGTTCCCAATCATCCTTGCAATTGCACTAGAATTGCTCAGCGGGGCAATCTTATCTTTTGAGGAGGGCGAACGTCGCTCCGGTTTACTTGTGATTGGTGGGGTGGCGCGCTGGTCTACTGTTCGAAAAATTTTACGTCGAAAAGCTGAACCAGCCTTGCGGGCGACCACCGCCGATTTACTCTGGCAAGGGCTTCGTAGTCGAGGAAATGCAGGAGACATTACTTCCAAGCCGCACATCATTGTGCTAGCGAGCTTCCGTCCAGGTGCAGGTAAAAGTTATATCGCTGATTTATTAGCCAAACGACTGGCGCAGCGGGGTATGCAAGTTTGTGTAGTCACTGACAAGCCTACGCAATCCACTACCTATCCAGGTGTACAACTGGCGTCGATCGACTCGATTGCTGCAATGGCCCCAGGAGCTGATGCGCGCACGCTTACGCGCAACAGCGAAGAGCAGTGGGCTTCACTCGATGTCGTACTCTGGGAACTTCCCGCAATGGCTACAGGTCGATTGCACGTCGATGTAGCTCGAAATGCGCACGATGCAATTTTAATTCACCCTGCAAGTGCAGGTTGGACGGGCGCGCATACAGGAGGATTAGCACAGTTGACAGATTCTCTCGGAAGAGATCCGCAGCTAATCCTAAATGGAATTTCAGCGGACGTCCTACTCAATGAATGGGGGAGTACTTGGAAGCAAATTCAAGCTTGGTCAAAGGATGAAGACCAACTTGAGAGCTCAGGGGTTATTCAAGCTAAGACGAGCGTCGCAAGACCAACTGTAATTCAAAAGGTCGCAGAGAAGTTATACGAAACGCTTCCGATGGAGCCAGCTGAAAAAGTGAATCCGAGGCCATCCGCAGTAAAGGAAGAAGTCAAATCTATAGAAGTCTTACCACAACAATCCATAAAGCAACCAACGCGTAAGCCGCTATTCAAACTGCCCGAAGAGCCAACTACTCCAGCTCCTTTTCCGCATCAAAAACAAGAAGTAGCAGAAGACCATGGAATAACGACAAAGCCTATTGCAGAGAAACTTTTTACTGAAAAAGACACAACTAACAACACAGCGAATAATGCTGCAGAGGATTGGGAAATTCTATTAAAAGAAGAAGTTTTCACCAAAAAAACCAAAGATATTCCATCACTAAAAACTCCACAACCTCCTCAAGCAGATCAATCTGATTGGGAGCAAAACCTTCTTTCCTAAACCCAGCATGTCTACTTCATCACTCAGATCCGGTCACGATTGGTTGACGCACCCTGTAGGCCTACTCGGCCTTGTGGTGACGATGGCTGCATTGGTGGGGCTAGGGTTTAAAGTTGGGGCAGATAAAACTATTCAGCTAAGCATATTAATTTATGTGATACCGATGGTTCTTGTGGTCTTTAGGTATCCTGTCGTCAGTATTTATTTACTTCTCATACTATGTTTTGGAGCAAATGGAATATCTCGCTATATCCCGGCGCAATGGGGGCTCATGATAGATGCCACCTTAGTGCTCGGTTGGATTGCTACGCTTGCTCGGAGATTTCCTAGGAACTGGGATACCGACGGTGATCCCAGAGTTTGGGGAGAGCTCAAGGAGGATGGCTTTGTTTTGTCGTTGCTATGGTTCATGTTCATTCTAGTGGAACTTGTTAACCCGGATGCGCAGAGCCGTGAAGCATGGTTCTATGCCATGCGTAATATGGGCTTCTATCAAGTGTTGGCTGTAGGTCTTGCCTATTTCCATATTCGAACGAATAAGCAATTAAAGTTTATGCTTCACGTGATCTTTGGCATCAGTGTCATGGCTGCACTTTGGGGCATACGCCAAAAATATTTTTGGCTCGATGCTGCTGAAGAACATTGGTTGTTTGTTGAAGACCATGCAACACAGCACATACTTTTTGGAGAACTCAGGACCTTTTCTTTCTATTCCGATGCGGGGCAATTTGGTGCTTCTCAGGCGATGGTCTTTCTCATGGCTATTATCATGGCAATTAAGCCAAGTAGCAATAGAAGTCGCATCTTTTACCTCATTACGTTCGTGCTTTGCTTTGTAGGCTTTGGTATATCAGGAACACGTGGTGCCTTGGCAGTTCCAGCTGCAGGCGGATTGATGTACCTCATCGTAAGTCGCAATACCAAGATCTTAATCCTTGGATTAATCGTCATGGCTAGCACCTACGGCATGTTGCGCTATACGAGTCTATTTCACGGCGTGAAGCAGGTGCAACGTATGCGAACCGCCCTCGATCCTAATGAGCCAAGTCTACTGGTGCGTCTCCGCAATCAGGAATTCTTAGGGCATCAACTTGATCGGATGCCACTTGGTGCGGGTGTCGGATCTTCTGGCTTTTGGGGAAATCGCTTCAGTCCAAATACGGTATTTGCACAAACGGCTACAGATTCTTACTACGTTCGTCTTTGGGTCGAAACAGGGGTCGTCGGTCTTAGTCTGCATCTGTTAATGCTGGGTTTCTTCCTTGGTGCAGGCGGCTATCGCGTGTGGCATACGACCGATCCCGTATTGAAACATCAACGTGCTGCATTGCTCTGCGGTTACGCTGGCATGCTATTCGCTAGTTATGGTAACGGCGTCTTCAACCAGTTCCCCACCGCTCTCATAATCTGCCTGGCCATACCAGTCATGTTATCTGATCACTGGAATAGACTTAGCGAAGAACAACCATGATTGCACTCCAGCTACTTTTACTCCTGCTTGCGCTCTACCTCGGGTTTGGCGTCATTTACCAACTAGGGTATGCCGTAACCGGCTTGCTACCTACTCCAAAGCCAATAGCGCGCGATAAAAAATATCGACGTTTTGCCGTATTCATCGCGGCCTATAAAGAAGATGGGGTTATCGTCGAAACCGCTAAGCGTGCCTTGCGTCAACGCTATCCGCAAGAATTATTTGAAGTCGTTGTACTCGCGGATAAAATGCGCGACAGTACCATCGCCAAACTAAGAAAACTTCCAATTAGGATAGTTGAAATGAGTTTTAGCGAAAGCACAAAAAGTAAAAGCCTTCGTGAAGGGATTGCAGCACTCACCCACCTTAATTATGATGGGGCAATCGTGCTAGATGCTGATAACCATATGGCTCCAGATTTTTTACTTGAAGCCAACCGTTATATGGCTGCAGGATTCCGAGCTATTCAAGGACAGCGAACGGCTCCGCCACTAACAGGACTGAATGATACTGCTCGCTGGGATGCAATTTCAGAGGCTATCAACAACCATATCTTATGCGCAGGTCATCATGCAATTGGCTTGTCTGCAAGATTGGCTGGATCGGGGATGATCTTCGATTTTAATCTTTTTGCAGAAGTAATGCAAGATGTAAATGCTATTGGTGGTTTTGACAAAGAATTAGAATTACGCCTTACTGAAAAAGGGGAGTCTATCGCCTATGCAGAAGATGCTGTTGTGTATGATGAGAAAGTTGCTAACCCTGAAGTTTTTGCGCGTCAGCGCGGACGTTGGTTAGCTGCTCAGTACACCTATGGACGCCGTTTTATTGGTAAAGGTGTTGCCGCTTTTGTGCTTCGTGGGCAGATTGATTTCTTCAACAAAACAATTCAAATGGTATTGCCTCCGCGTCTCCTTCTACCGGTAGCGTTATTGGTTTTGGCGACAGCTTGCTTGCCATTCAATCTGAGCTATAGTGCAGTATTTGCTGGTTTATTTCTCTTAAACGTTTCATCCTTCGCACTCGCAGTTCCTCCTTCAATGTGGGAGTCAGCTAGTTGGATGCTTGTCTCGCAATTACCGCAATTGGTATGGCAAGCATGTCGTGCAGTTGTGATGATTCCAGCTTCCGCCAAAACCTTCTACCATACGCCTCATGCAGAGGTGATTGTTGCTAAAAACGAAGAAATTCATGTTTAGCGGTACAGCTATTCTCTTGGCTGGTATGCCATGGGGGTTTTTAACTCCTGTCTTTTTAGTTGGGGTCGGTCTAGGGATATTTATGGCTAAGAAGTCAACAAAACAAAAAATAAAGAAAAGCTAGTATACCGAGACTAGCAAAGCAGCTGATATGAGACTTTTATTCGTTTGTAAATCACTTCCATTCTCCTTTAAAGGAGGGATTCAGACCCATGTTTGGGAACTGACAGAGAAGTTGATTATGAAAGGCAACGAAGTTACAATTTTAACAGCAGGCAGTTGGCGAGATGGTCTTCAAGTTGTAGAAGTTGAAGGCAGGAAAATCGTCTACCTCCCTTATCCACCAGGTCGCAAAGTGCCTCTCTTGAGGAAGACACTCGAGGATGTTTGTTTTAATCTCGCAGCTTATACTTGGGTAAAAAAACGAAGTAAGCAATACGATCGGATTCATATTCAAGGACGGAGTGGTTGTTTTTATGCAGCAATGCATAAGCGTGGAGCAGGCACTCCTGTAGTAAGTACGTTTCATCGATTACTCGAAGTTGAATACGAATATGATGGTCAACGTACTGGTAAAATTGACGGATTTTTTCACAGATTTTTCATGGGCCTCGCCGAGCGCTCAGCTGCTAGGAATTCAGATCATACAATTGCGGTAAGCAAAGAGATGAAGCATGAATTGGAGCACTATGTTGGTGGCGATCTAAGTCCAATATCTATTTTGCCGAACGGCGTAAATCGAGATTTTGGTGATCCAATCTCGGATAAAGACCGCTGGCAATTAGTTTTTGTAGGAAGACTAGAAACAATCAAAGGTATATTTACGCTTATTAATGCGCTTCCATTTATGGATGAGCGCATCGATCTTGTTTTAATTGGAGATGGTCCAGAGCGTAAGGCTTTAGAATCACTGGTTAAAAGATTAGGCCTTCGGTTGCGGGTTCAATTCATGGGGAATCAGGATTCATGTTCTGTACGCTATTGGATACAACGTTCTTACGCGTTGGTATTGCCAAGCTTTCACGAAACGCAAGGAATTGTGCTACTTGAAGCAGGTGTTTGTGGACGACCTGTTATTGCAGCAGCAGCTCCAGGGATTACTGAAATAGTAAAGCATGGTTATAATGGGCTGCTGTTTTCACCTGGAGAAGTTAGGGCTCTTGCAATCTGCGCTAGCCACTTATTTAACGATAAGGACTTAGCTAATCAACTCGGGAAAGCAGGCAGATATCACGCGACAACGTATTACGATTGGTCTGGAATAGCTGAACAAACGATAGAGCTTTACCGAAGAATTGGCGTTCAAAAGGCAGGTGAGCGAGCTATTCCTGTTAATTTAAATGTAGACCAGATTTATACTTCATCAACACTTTTAAACGCCACCTAATGAGTCTCCCCAAAGTATCGGTGGTGACAGTTAATTTTCGACAGCCGGATGTTACCTGTGATATGCTTGAGACGCTAGCCGTCTGTGGGTACCCAAACCTCGAGGTTGTCATTGTTGACAACGGAAGTCGGAGTGATGAATCCGCGCGATGGAACTATTACTATCCTAACATTGTCCACATAAGATCTGAGGAAAACCTTGGCTTTGCAGGTGGAACTAATTTAGGAATCGAAGCGGCAACGGGTGACTATATCTTAATGCTTAATAACGATACGTATGTATCGAAAGGGTTTCTAGAACCGATGGTTGAACTCTTAAAGCAGTATTCCCATGTAGGTATTGTGAGTCCACGCATTATATTTTCTGAACCGAAGGATACGATCCAATACGCAGGCGCATTCATCGGACAGCCTATTCTTGGTCGAGGTACCAAAATTGGCCACATGGAAATAGATGAGGGCCAGTATAACGACATCAGGGATACAGAGCTTCCGCATGGTGCCTGTATGCTTGTGCGAAAGGAGTTGTTTAATCTGATTGGACCTCTACCTGAGTTCTATTTCATGTATTTTGAGGAACATGATTTTGCCGTTCGTGCGCGCAAACTTGGCTATTCAATTATGTTCTGCGGTACAAGTTTTATTCGTCATCGCCAGAGCGTTAGTATGGGAGTGGGTAATCCTCGGAAAACCTATTATCTCCATAGAAATCGAATTGTCTTTTATCAGCGCATGCTCAGTCGCGGCGCATTTTTTGCCTTTTACGCGTACTACCTCACTGTAGGCGTACCGCTCAATATATTTCGTTTTTTAAAAGCTGGCCGCATAGATCACATTCGTGCTATGGGGCGCGCAATTTGGTGGAACATCCATCGCATGCTTGGCTTACCAACTCCACAACATTAAGTATGACAGCTTTACTCAATCGCCTTCGTGCGCCATATGCAGCCCAAGGGTATACTGGACTTATGCTCGAAGCTAAGTTACTGCAACGTTTAACTCAGCTCTCAGTAGCTTGGCTACAAGCTCGCTGGAGTATGCGAGGAGCACATGCTTTAGGCAAAAAAGTATTTGCTTATGGCCGACCAGTTATTAAACTCGAACATCAGGCTCATCTTGAGCTTGGCGAAGAAGTTCGCCTAGAATCTGGTGTACACCGTACGCGTCTTAGCGTTCGCCATAAGGCACGATTAGTTATTGGAAACGATGTAAGATTAAATGGCTGTATTATTTCAGCTAATTCAGAGGTAATTATTAAAGATCGGGCGCGAATCGGTCCGTGGGCTCATGTCATGGACGGTGACTTCCATTCTGTAGAAGATAGATCAGCCGTAGGCAAATTGCGCCCAGTAATTATCGAAGAGGGAGCATGGCTTACCACTCGGTGTATGGTGCTAAAAGGCGTGACTATTGGCCGAGGTGCAGTAGTTGCTGCAGGTTCGGTAGTAACCAAGGATGTTGATCCATATACGGTCGTAGCAGGAGTACCAGCGAAGGTAGTGAAACGATTGCCTAAATATACAGAGTATCAAGCTGAATTGGCTTCCGCCAAAACGAGCGAGAGTCCTATAATAACCACTGCTGCTATCGCAAAAATGGACGGAGCGGCAGATTGGGAAGAGGGCAGCGCGATACGA
>CALDUE010000159.1 GCA_937923485.1 uncultured Saprospiraceae bacterium | reverse complement strand
AATAATTCAATCAGCCTCTTAGAGTATAAGTTCGCCAACGCGGTCCAAAAGCTATTGCGTACTCAGCGCCCTCTCATTGCCTACGTCGAAGGACATGGTGAGCTAAACGAGCTTCAAACGAGAGACTTAAGCAATAGTCTTGCACCTTACTACAACATCGGTCGTCTGCGTCTCGACACCATGCCGCCCTTCGGTCCTGAGCAAATAGGAGCATTACTCATCGCTAAGCCGCGCGGACCTTATAATGATCGTGAAAAATTTCTCCTTGATCAATATATCATGCGAGGAGGGCGCGTTATATGGATGCTCGACCGACTACAGGTCAATTTGGATTCCTTGCAAGGAAGGGGAGCGTTTATACCAAACGACTATGAACTCAATCTCGACGACATACTTTTCAAGTATGGCATCCGTATCGAGCCCAATTTGGTACTCGATGTGCAGTCGACGCAAGTACCAATTGTTGTTGGACAGCTCGGGAATGCCCCACAATTTGAATTGCGCCCTTGGCCCTACCACGTGCTAGCCAATCCAAATCCATCGCACCCGATCACCAAAAGTCTGCAACCGGTCAATTTGTTTTTCCCGAGTGAAATAGACACCACTGTTAGGACGAAATATCCGATCAAGCGACATGTTCTACTAAGTTCTACTAAGAATGCATTAGTAAGATTTTCACCAGTTCGGGTCAACTTAGAAGACGCTCGTTACGAACCTGAATTAGAACGCTACAACAAAGGTCCTTTCCCGATTGCAGTGCTCATGGAGGGGAAATTTGCTTCACTTTATGAAAATAGAGTGGGGTCTGGTTTTCTAAACTCACTTAAAAGCATCGGTCAAGAGTATAGGCCTGAAAGCGTCGAAACCCGCATGATCGTAATTGCAGATGGCGACATTGCGAAAAACCAGATCAACCCAGAACAAGGTGCTTTTAAGCCACTTGGCTTGAATCCATTTGAGCAGTATGTCTTTGACAACAAGAGCTTTATGCTCAACGCACTCGAATACCTATTTGATGAAAGTGGGGTTATCAGCGCCCGTAACAGAGAAGTGAAGCTTAGATTGCTTGATGGTACTCGTGCCAGAGAGGAGAAAACCTTCTGGCAAGCACTCAATGTCGGCTTGCCGCTGTTAATCTTAGTTCTCTTTGGACTTGGCTATAACTACCTTCGCCGCAGACGATACGCTCGCTCATGAATAAATCACTTCTCTGGTTAGTTGCTCTTCTCGTAGTCTTACTCGGGCTATTTTGGTTCTTGCGTGAGCAAGAGACAGAATCAAAAGCGGCCGCCTATCCAGATCGTGAATTTGCAATTAAGGATGAGTCTACCATAAATAGAGTTTTCATCGCTGATCTGAAGGGTCGCACAATGAATCTCACCAAGCAGAAAGACGGTGCATGGTTGATCAATGATAGCGTCAAAGCATCTGTAACCATAATGGATCAGGTGCTAAATACACTTGCTAAAATTCGCATCGATCATATTCCGCCAGAGACGATGAACGAAATGATATTCGAATCCATGAAGTTGGATGGACTCAAAGTCGAGGTCTATGACGCAGCCAATAAAAAACTCCGAAGCCTGATTATTGGCCCAGCAACCCAAGACTCTAGACAAAGTTTTATGATGATCGAGGGGCAAAGTCAACCCTATGCAATGAAGGTCCCAGGACTTTCTGGCACCCTGAGACCACTGTTTGATCTGCGCTCTATAGAGGATTGGAGATCTAGAGATTGGATGTCTATCAAGCCAGAAAAAATTCAAGCTGTCGAAGTCAACTATCCACGTCAAAAAGGAAGTGGCTTTAGCATTAGAAGATCTGGAGACACCCTTAAACTAAATGCAGAGAATGAACTCGTAGAAATTTCAAATGAGGCTCCTAAGCAGCGCTTGCTTGAAAGTTATCTGGAAGGCTTTAGCTACGTCCCGCTCTTTCGTAGAGAAAATGATAACCCAATCAAGGATAGTATTCAAAGTATGATTCCCTTTGCGGAGTTGCGCATAACAAAGGAATCTGGAGATGTTGAAGAGTTAACCTTAGTGCCAGCTCACGGTCTGTTGAACGACGGTACCAGAGACCTCGAAGGTCCTTTTACTAATTATTGGGTTAACCGTCGACCGGGTGGTTTTCAGACGGTACAGAAGCAGCAGCTTCAACAGTGGCTTCGAGATTACAGAAGCTTTTTCTAAGCTAGTTTGGTCCATCTTAGCTATCCTTTAGCAGCTTTCGCCAAAACATGACAAGACGCATATTATTTCTAGTCAGCATCATCGCGAGCTTGTGCGTGTCATCCTACATTGTGTGGGGCTTTTATGCGCACAGAGAGATCAATCGTCTTGCAGTTTTCACCATGCCAAGTGAATTGGCAGGCTTCTACAAACGCAATCAAATTTACGTTTCGACGCACGCTGTAGACCCCGATAAAAGGCGCTATGCTGCGTCTCTTGAAGGTCCGCGTCATTACATAGACATGGAGCGCTTTGGCGACGGGACCGTTGATGCTCTGCCTCTGGAATTTTGGGAATTCCACGATAAATTCACTGGACTTTACTGCATCACATCAAACGATAGCCTTGAAGTTAGCTATGCTGAAGAAAAGATAAAGGTCGGTTCGAAGGCGGTCGAGTTAAAGAAAAACGACTACAAGCGGTGGTACAGTAAAAACATTTTCAGAAGCTATCGTTACGAGTTAGACACGCTACAAACTCAGCTGCCATACACCATAAGAAATGAGTTCGACCCTTGCATAAGGTTTACCGTTTTCGATACCATGATGCAGCACGGCATCTTGCCGTATCACATGTTGGATATGCAACGCTACTTGACCTCGGCATTTAAGAAGGGAGATGTCAAACGTATTCTCCAACTCAGTGCTGAAATGGGACATTATATCGGAGATGCAACCGTCCCCTTGCATACCACCACCAATTACAACGGGCAAGAAACAGGGCAGCGAGGCATTCACGCGTTCTGGGAAAGCCGAATCCCCGAACTTTTCGCTGAAGCCGAGTTCGACATGCTTGTCGGAAAAGCAAGCTACATCGTTGACAAGCCAGCTTTCTTTAGAGACCTCATTCGGACAAGTCATGAACACGTAGACTCCGTATTACTCATCGAAGCTGATTTACGCCGTAAGCTTCCTGAAGCTGAACAGGAGTGTTACGAAGAACGACTAGGAAGAATTGTGCGGGTTCCTTGCTCAGCCTTTACACGAGCCTATTATGATCGCCTCGATGGCATGGTCGAAGATCGTTTTAGGGTAGCCATTAAGTCCGTCGGATCATCTTGGTATACCGCGTGGGTCGACGCAGGAAGACCTGCTATGGAAGGGGATTTGATGACCGTGATCGAAATAAACGATACCACTTATTCGCGTCGTGAAGGACTCAAGGGTCGGGGCCACTAGCTACTAGAGGCTTCTAACGTCGCCATACATCTCGAATAAAGTCTTTTCCATCACGCTCAGAAGCTCAGCTTCTTTTTCAAGGCAATGCCGCTGATGAAAGCGTAAGAGGTGATCAGGGGCAAGCTCATTGTAGAGTTCAAGCACAAGTTTTCTTCGCTTCCGGTCTCCCCGCACGAATGATATGCGAATGGGGTTATGGGCGTAGCAAGGTTGGTCAAAAAGTCCTTGAATTCCATTCTTGGGTGGATGCAAGAATGCCCGCAGCTCCTCAGCGTCTTTTGGACGTGGAATGTCCGCATAACCTTGTTCATCGAGGAAGGCGTTGACCATCTCAAAGCTAGATGCTAGTGTTGTTCCAAAGAAAGCAGTCTTATAGACAAGACCATTACTCTCTCCTCCAAAGAACTTCGAGCCCATGGGCGGGAAGTCATTTCGTATTTCCATAGTGTTGCCCGCAAATTACTACTGAGTGCGAACTAAGCAGCATACTCGTTTTCTGAGATTATCGTTTTAGTTCATAGAGTCCCACTCCTTGGCTTTTCATTAGATTAAACAAGGTTTATTAAGACCAGCCTTCTTAGTACCTTGCCGACGGAACACGCAAACAATAATGAAACAAATAATCCTACTTTTTGGCATTCTCGTAAGTTGTTTTCAACTCGCCTTTGCCACCTCACAGGTATCTCTGAAAGTTACTAATCCGACCGAACGTCAGATTAGAATTAGCTATGAACTGGACCCCATCACCGCGAAGCAGAGGATTTTCAGGGTCAAGCTGAGAGAAGACGACAGCGCCTCCTTTGAGCTTAGCCTTCCAAATCGCATTGAACTTCAGATGACCTACGGCAACATCACGGTCCCAATTTTCATTGGACCAGATGATAAGCTCGTAATTACGCTCGATGGCCACGAGGGCCTAGAATCCATTAGTTTTAGCGGGGCAGCAGCTGCAGAAAATCAGTTTTTAGCGGCTTACACCAAAGCGTTTCCTGTTGGAAAACGAACCGAACTCGGTGGCGGATTTCTCCCTTTCTGGGTCGAGCGTAGCGTTTTGGCGGAAGCTGCCTCAGGAGATGTGGGATTGTTCATCGATTATGTAAATCGCACTTCTGATGCGAAAACGAACCTCATTAATTCGTACCAAGGAGTCAATAGCGAATTGCTCAATCGATACAAGAATAAAGTCAAGTATCAAGCCGAGCTACAAAAATTATCCTTTTTGATCTACAATCAGCAGGTGATGACACCTTCTGAAATTCGTGCTGCATCACAACGCTTAGCACTAGTGAATATCAATGCAGCGAAGGATAAAAGTTTGTTAGAAAACGAAGATTTCAAAGAATACCTCAAGGCCTATGCTCAGTATTTGACAATACCTAATAATGGTAGCCAAAACGAAGTCAATGGAGATGAGCTCTTTAAAGCTATTCGTTCGGATGTTGATCGCACCTGGCGCCACTATCTACAAACCGAATTGGTAATTAATGCTTTTGATTACCTAGGTAATCCTGAGTTTGGCTTAGATCACTATCCTGAAATGAAGAAGGATGGAGTGAGTCAAGTGTATCGCGACCGCATAGAAAACGCATACGGAGAGGTGCTCAACCTTTCACCAGACTCGATGGCTCCAAACATAGGAATGTACTACGTTGACGGTCGACCAATCAGCCTTACTGACTTCAGTGGCAAGGTCGTTTACGTCAGCTTTTGGGCCTCTTGGTGTAAGCCATGTATTGCAGGCTTCAAAAAGTACGATGGCGTTCGTCGTCAATTAGAGGAGAAGGGCGTCGTTTTACTCAACGTAAGTATTGATGATGATGAGTACGCGTGGAAGAAATCTGTGGCTTCTGTAAACCCGCGAGGACAGAACACTCGAGCAACCAATGTAGACGATGTAAAGCGAGCCTATAATCTCGCTTCCATTCCTGCTTATTATATTGTCGACAAGCACGGTAAAATTGCCTTGCTTCCTGAAGGAGCGAGTCGCGACTTGAGTAGTGCTTTCGATGAAATAATCCGACGGTGAAAACAGTAAAATCTTCTAAAGGTCTTTTAGCGACTAAGCTGCAAGAAGCTGAGACAACAGGTCCGCTTTTTAAGATACGTCATGGTGGTCGCTACGGCTTCATTGATGCTGAAGGCGAGGTTGTAATCCAACCTCAATATTTAGATGCAGAGCCTTTCTTTGGAGAATTTACTCGCGTTCGATTCAACGACAAACTTGTACCACTAGACAAACTTGGCAGGCTTCTGCTTCGACACGTGTTCAACTTTGTTGGGCAGTTTCACGAAGGTCTCTCTAGAGTAATGCTCGTACATCGCTGGGGCTTCATCAATGAAGTAGGTGCCTTAGTGATAGAGCCAATTTTTGAAGCTGCAGGGGACTTTTCAGAAGGATTAGCCGCTGTTGCACAAGGCGGATTTTATGGATGTCTCAACAGTGTGGGCGAGTGGGCCATTGAGCCAACGTTCGAATTTATAGGACCGTTTTCCGGCGGACTTGCAATGGCCCGAACAGATGAAAAGTCAGGCTATATCAATGCAAAAGGTGACTGGGTCATCGAGCCCGCTTTCGAAGCAGCTGGTGATTTTCAAGGTGAAGTCGCTGTAATAGCTAGCGATGATCGCTGGGGGATTATTGACCGGAAGGGAGGTATCATTTGTCCGCCTACGTATCCTATCGATGGGGAGCTTGCTGACATAACGTTTGTTGAAGGCCTTACGATGTGCATCATCGATGATCGAATCGGCTACGTAAACGAGTCAGGTGCACTAGCCATCGCTCCAGCATTTCCAGATGCGCTAGCATTTTCGAACGGACTTGCCGCGGCGCAACGAGAAGGGCTCTGGGGATTTATAGACCCCAATGGCCAGTTCAAAATCGAACCTCGATTTGACGAGGTAAATTCTTTTACAGAAGGTTTTGCAGCCGTAAGAAGGGGAGATTGGTGGAGCTATTTGGATACTAATGGTGACGAACTGGAAATCGACCGGTACGATACCCTCGGTGATTTTGAAAATGGGCTTGCTTGGGCTTCAAAAGACGACCTCTGGCGATACATTGATGCCAGTGGTAAAGAGGTCTGGTTAGAGGAAGTCGCCTCTAAATAATTGTCGGGAACTCATTCCGCTTAGGCGGCATCGCTGCGTATCGCTTGCGCGCGGAAGACATTTCCATCAAAGTACGTTCTGCATCTTGAAGTAGGCCAAGGTCTAGGGCACGTTGCGCATCTTCTAAATTTGCAACTCCCTCGCTTTCGCGAAAACGATAAGTAATTTCCACGTCAACGTCTTCTAGTTTGAGTAAAAAACGACCATGGTGCATTAGAGTAATCTTTAGCTTAGGGTGGGGGATAGTACCAACAATACGCATCTGTTAGACTTCTTTTTTGGTGATCAATGCTGAAAGTGAGGAATAGATTTTTTGAGCTTCTGAATGCTCTTCGAGTAGGGCTAAATGAGCGCTGAGTGTCTGCTCGTCTCCGCGACTTGCTGGACCAGTTTGAAGCTCAGTAGGGGATCGACTAGTGAGTTTGTTGAGGTGGTTTTGCGCAAGCGGAAGTAAAAGCTTGTAGTCCAGATCATTTTCAGCTTTCGCCAAAACTTCCTCCGTCAACCTCCAAAGCAAATTGCTGAAGTTTTGAGTCATCACTGCACCCAAGTGCAGTCGCATGCGATCAACATCCTCCTTCACAAGTTTTGGCGAAAGCCCACTGACTTTCTCTGCAATAGCAAGTAAAGTTTTGGCGAAAGCTGGACTACTCGCCTGAATGATGATGGGTAGCTTATCCCAGTCAGGCTCAATCTCTGAGGTAAAGCTTTGAATGGGCCAGAAAACACCCGTAGAATTGCCCTCAAGCAAAGGTGAAGTCCCCGAACAATGAACAATGTGCGCACCAGGACTCGAGAGCGC
>CALDUE010000158.1 GCA_937923485.1 uncultured Saprospiraceae bacterium | reverse complement strand
AAGGATCCTGAAAAGGAGAAGATGGCCAAAGCCAAGCTGAGAGACGAAGCAAGAGAAAACATCTCGACTATTCGGAATAGAGAAATTGAAAAAACTCAGGACGAGATCGATCCGAGTATCAAAGATTTCTATACCACTTACGATCCACTTGCCGTCGATGCGAAAGATCGTGCTGACTACGAGAAGTACTTGTCAAAACTCACCGAAGAAGAGCGAAAGGCAATTCCTCTCAATAGTCACTTTTATGAGTTGACCATTCAGAACGACGGAGGACTCGTAATGCCAGTGATTCTGGAGTGGACGTTTTCAGATGGAACAACAGAAGTTGATCGCATCCCCGCAGAGATTTGGAAAACCAACGATCAAGAGGTCACCAAAGTCTTTGTAAAAGATAAGGAGGTGACAAACATTGTCCTTGACCCATTCTTAGAAACGGCTGACATCGATCGTTCTGACAACTACTACCCTAGTCGTCCAGCGGAGTCAAGTCGCTTCGAGTTGTTCAATCGTCCGCAGCGAAGTCGACCAAATCCAATGCAGCGTGCTAATGGGGGTGCTGGGAAGTAATAAGACTTCTCAGGATGCCTAACAGTAAAAGACCGCTGAGACTTTAAGAAGTCTTAGCGGTCTTTTAGGTTGGTGTTCCACGTGGTTTTTTCGGTCGACCGTGGAATCGGTCGAACAATATTTGCCTACAACTGAAACATCAACACCTCTCGCCTACCATCCCTTAGCACAGCAACAGGAACACGTTCGCCGCGTCTGCGCGAACTCATTGCTTCCCTAAACTGTGGGATGCTCTTTACGTTACGCCCGGCGACTTCGAGAATTAGATCGTATGCCTGCAAACCAGATTGTGCTGCCAAACCTTCAGGCTCCACTTCTTCGATGACGACACCTTGCGTATAGCCAGATATGCCAAGCTCGGCTGCGTACTCTTCATCAAGCTCAGTTGCGCTGATACCGAGGACTAATTGCCTGAACGAACCAGACTCGATGATCTCATCGGCGATACGTGAAACCAAGTTGGCCGGAATCGCGAAGCCATAGCCCGAGTATCCACCTGAACGAGAATAGATCGCAGTATTGATACCGATCACTTCCCCTTCGGTACTGACGAGCGCACCACCTGAATTACCAGGGTTGATGGAGGCATCGGTTTGAATGAAACTCTCAATCGCATTCCGGTTGTTGATGATGTTGATGTCGCGACCTTTTGCGCTGATGATCCCAGCAGTTACTGTAGAAGAGAGGTTGTACGGATTGCCAACGGCGAGTACCCAATCACCCACTTCTGAGTCGTCTGAGTCCGCAAATTTGAGCGCAGGAAGTTGCGTGCCGTCAATTTTTAGCACTGCCAAGTCTGCGGCAGGGTAGGTGCCCACCAAGCTTGCGCTAAAACGACGGTTGTCATTTAGACTCACCGAAATGCCTTGCGCACCTTCGACTACGTGATTGTTGGTGACGATATAGCCATCAGTACTGTAGATGACTCCCGAGCCTGTTCCTTCTCGAACTTGTGCCTGACGACCGTAGTGTAAATCAAACAAGGTGAGTGGCTGCTGTTCGATAGTCGAGATGTGCACTACTCCTGCCATGCTCTGGCTGGAAGCCTTCCTAAAGTTCTCAGGAGCCGATGCTATACCAAATGAGTGATTGCTCACTATTTGAGCATTTGTACTATGATCTGAAGATCTAGCTAGCTCTTGATTATAGTAGACCGGACTAGCCGTTTCCTCATTGTCCATCCCTTTAGTAGACAGGAAAAAGACGAAGGCAACTGCACTGATGACACCGCCAAACAGACTGGCGCCGAGTAGGGGGAAAAGCGTTCTACGCATGAGATAAATATGTTACGCCCAAATCGTGGTAGAAATACTCCTACACACATTGGGTTCATTAAAAGATGGTACTACCTTGACGCCGTGGACGTAGAGGTATTGCGCAAAGTTGTAAAACCAGCAACAGATTTAGAAGATTTTTTGCTGCGTCAGCCGGAAATCCAAGAGGGAATGGCCTGGGGGATTCCTCGTTTTGGTCATCCAGAAGGTGAGGTATGGCGTCATGTGGTGGAGGTACTAGAAAATGTAATGAGCTTGAAAGGTATCTCAGACCAAGAACGGCTAGACTTACGTCTAGTAACGCTTATACACGACACCTTTAAATATGCCGAGGATAAGACCCCTCCGCGTGACTGGTCAAAGCATCATGGAATTCTTGCTCGGAAATTTGTAGAGCCCTATGTAAAGTCCAAGCGGGTATTAGACCTTATTGAGTGGCACGATGAAGTCTACTATTGCTGGCGGCTTGAAGTGCTCTACAAACGTCCCAGCCTCTCAAGGCAACGCTTCGATAGGCTACTAGAGATTTTTGAAGGAAATTTCGCCTTTTACCACCGATTTTTTGTCTGTGATACTACTACTGGAGATAAAAATCCAGCACCATTGAAATGGATTAGATTCCAAGCCAAAGGGCTAATAGATCCTAACTTGTAAAGGACTACACCGCCACCTTGTGCTGGCGTGCTGTATGTACCAAAGGTGCTCCCGACTGCGGAATCGCTTCAAACGTATAGCCTTGCTTCGTTAGTGCTTTAAGCGCTCGAGGTAGGGCATATTTCAGATTACGCTCACTCTTAAGGCTGTCGTGAAAAACGACAATACTTCCCGGGCGGACATTATCCAGTACGTTGCGAAGGCAAATCAAAGGGTTTAGGTCCTGATCGAAATCACCGCTCAATACATCCCACATGACGATGCGGTATCGACGCTGTAGCATTTGCGCTTTTCGCGGACTTAGACGACCATATGGCGGACGGAAAAGCTTGCTCTTCACGACTTTCGCACAACGTTCCACGTTTTCGACATAGTTGAGGTTATCTGATCCCCAGCCACTGAGGTGATTGTGTGTATGGTTGCCAACGGAGTGTCCAGCATCAATTACTTGCTGCAGTACTTCAGGATGGCGCTCGGCATTCTCTCCGACACAGAAGAAGGTGGCTTTCGCATTATAATTCGCTAACTGCTCGAGTACCCAAGGCGTCACGCCAGGAATCGGTCCGTCGTCAAACGTCAGATAGACACGCTTGTCCGCAAGGTCGCCAGTCCAAGTAAAATTACTGAACCACCGTTGGACGAGTCTGGGAGTGCGAGATAAGTACACGCGCTAGAAACGTCTCAAGTGCGAAAAACGCTGCGTCTATTACAAACTTTTTTCTATTGAATCACCTACCGATATTTCGGTAGGTGATCAAAAAGGAAAGCCGTCGCGTTTACCGAATGAAGAATCGATACTTTCGCCCTCCCTTTTTTAATAGCTTTTTCAAGCCTATCACATGTCAACTCCTCGTGTCCGTTTCGCCCCCAGTCCGACTGGTCCACTGCACAT
>CALDUE010000157.1 GCA_937923485.1 uncultured Saprospiraceae bacterium | reverse complement strand
ATACTCCTTGCACTAGTAACAGCACCTGGATGCTGACCGCGAGACACCACGAATAGGCGTGCAAGAAAGATTGTACAAGTAGTTTCAAACGCTGTCGGATTATAATTTGTCGCTGTCATAGCCTACCAAAAGGAAAGGTCTCTGCGCAGTCAACAAATGTACCGTGCCTATCAACGCAGGGTATACCCCGCTGACGGTATTTTAACACTTTGCAAATACATAGGATTACTGATTAAGCCGTATTTACATCTCCGTAAAAAGGACACATCTAAAAATTATCACACGCGTAGTAACCTGTAAATACGCAGGTCATCAGGATTTCTGACCCTTTCTCAAACAGAGAATAATTCTAAAGTGGTTTCATATACCTATCTTGGAGTAGATGATTGCCCGAGTGAACAAACAAGGCACTTTACGGCATTTAACCCTGTGATTAACCCGAGATAAGTAAAGCATTATATAACGGTTTAATACCTAATTATAGGTACCATTCGCCAATTTATCTTGAGACTAATATGCGCTGCTCGAAAGTCTTACCATCAGCATATCGGCCTTGTAGGGCATAAACACCAGGTGTCAATGAGCTAGGAAGCAGCCCTCCAACATCCACCCCACTTTCGACATTTAGCTCGGTAATTACTCCCCTAGCATCGACTAGACGCAAGCTTGAGATCGTCAACTGATCAGTCGCTACTCGTAAGAAAGTCCCAACTTTTGCAGGGTTGGGATAAACATTTAGCCCTTCGTTTTTCTCTAACTCAAGCTCAGAGTAGTGAACCGAGATTTTTCTTTCTTCTGGATCCGACAAGACATCGGTTGCAACGACTGCATCAGATTTATCTAAATCTACTACCGGTCGCTGGGTTGAAGGCACAGCCAATATTCGAGCGCCATGTTTTAGCGAAAGCGGGATAGATGAAGAAAGCCAACTCATCGCAAGACCATCCTCAGATTGAGCCGTAAGTAATCCTTCTTGAAGAGATTCATCGACAATGGCAGATGCCTTGTTAACCCAAAGACCTAAGCCGTAAAGCAGTACATCTTCAGATCCTGTATATTCTAAGACCCAAGTTCCTGACTCCACTTCACGCCACCTCAGCGACAAAAGACTTTCAGAACGTGTTGTTAGAAGTGAAGTCTGTGCTGACCGAGTACCACTCACGTCACCGAGTTTGACGCTATGCCAGCTAAGTCTTGTCGAATCAAGGCCTGAATCATTAATTGGAATCCCAGGCATCAAAGCGATATCAGGTAAGGTGAGATCGGCAGTGTCTGGTATGTAGCGCACCGACGTATGATGAGGCAAATCTGGATTGAGCCCCAAGATAAGACGACGTAACAGCGTCATGTCAAATGCAGTAATCGATCTACCTCTGTTCGCGTCTCCAGCAAAGCGCTTGAGAGGATCCGTGAATTCTCTAGTGCCGAGGATATGCTGACTTATCAAAAACAGATCAAAAGTTGAAATGAATCTTGGTGGATCATAATTACTAGATGGTACTACCGTCACCGAGTCTGCAAACTCAACATCAAACGAAAACTCTCCATCCGCACCTGCAAAATAAGTACTTACTGTATCTCCGAAGGTACTTATTAGATCGAATCGTGTAGGAATAGGAAAATTATTATTGGTCGTTATTTTACCGAAAACTGTTGTCGACTCTATTGGACAAACATCAGCTGTATCAATAACTTGCACTTCCGTAAAACAAACGTCTTGAAGACCTGCAGAATCCGTTACGATCAACTCTACCCTGTTCCACCCCTGAGTCGCACACGACGGAACAAAATTAGTTTCAACAGAGAAAAGAGGTTCACCGCAAAAATCTTGACTTCCTAGGTCAATTAATTCAGGATGAAAAGCAGTAGCGCCAAGCTGAACTTGATAAAGTAAAGTATCGACACAAATCGCGATCGGATTTGCGTCATCAATAAATGTAATCGGCACATCTACAACTGCAGAATTGCCGCATTGATCAGCTACAACCAATTCCGCTCGGCCACTAGATTTAGGAATGAAATAAGCCGCATCAACAAATGAATGTCGAGTCAACATTTGCGCGCCATCATAGAACCGAATTTCGGCATCTCCCACAGAACAATCTACAAATGAAAAGATTCCATCAGGGAAAAACCCCCCTCTACAAGAATCCATTGAAATAACTACTCGTACAGTGTCAGCACTTAGTGAAATAGTAGGGGGTTCTAAATCCACTAAGTTTATCTGTTGAACATGCGTCCAAATCCCAGCAGAATTTCCATCGAAACGACAATCGTCGATGACCGTCCATGTCCTAAAGAGCACCTCACAAGTACCTGATGGGCCGTCTATTCGTTGGTCTGAATGACTGGTTATGATATCGCTACATGCTACTGTGTTCCAAGTCGGAACACCATATTCTACTGGCAGTTCAGAGGGGGCCAACTGCGAACATGTAGATAAGGAAGTATCTCGAGGCCAGTGAATATCTGATACTCTAAAATTGTGAGAAGCCTGGAATTCGATTCGTTGTGATGCACTGCTAAAATTACCAGATGCATCACGTGCGGTCCAAAATCTTTCGATATATCCTACACCACATAAATCTCTATTGACGATCACTGAATCTTCCAAGGCAAATGCACAATTATCAGAGATGAAAACTTGTCCAAACGTAGAATAATCTGTACCCGAAAATGAGCAGTCAGTAGTCAGGTTAGGCGGAGTAAATATCGTTGGTGGTAGATAATCAAATACATCTATTTCAGCAGACCTAGAATTACAATTCCCGAATTGATCGCAACTCCTAATCTCTACATTCAAGGCTTCATTTAAATTTTCACAGGATACTTCAACAGACGCCGACCAAAGTGAATCTGTAGATTTTCTGATAGACCATGAAAGTGAAGTACAATCATCAAAAGTTCCTTGGTCAAAGGCTAAGGGAAAAACATTGGTAAGTCCACTAGAGGACAAACTCACTTGTAATGAACTTTGCGTGATCAATACCGGTGGGTTTTGATCTCGTACTACTACCACAATATTCTTTGTACTACCATTATTTGATAAATCCGTAGCAGTATATACTGCATCATATGTTCCCAATGGTAAATCTCCATAGTACCCACCATTTGAAAATAGTATTTGATTATTCAACCGGACGTTAACTTCAGGGCTGTTTGTGCAGTCGTCAGAAACGGAAAGCACTGGAAGAGAGATTGATGCTTGACAATTCGTCGTGTTGGTAGAATAGTACAGCGTATCCACATTTGTACTAAACACCGGCGCAGCGGTATCAACTACAGAGATCCGTTGTACTAAAGTCCTTGGATTCTGACCAGAAACTGCAGGCGAGCAAGCATCAAAGAATCGATATGACCTGAGAAGTTGTGCTGTTCCTCCGCTGCCAGCGAAAGACTCATCCGTGTAACTCCAAAAGAGGTTTGCTTCACTGCCCGACATCGTTGGAAGCTCGTACGCTATGCCTCCAAACCGAACGATGGGAAGGCCCATAGGCTGACCCGTGGGGATTCCATTTGCACAAGAAACGCTTGTGTCTTGAGGCGCACGTATCGAATCTAAGTCCACCGCAATTCTCGAAATTTCTTGACGTATCGTACTGCTATTAGCATACGCATCGGTCACGATCCACGTCCTGAACGTTTTGGCGTAAGCTGTACTACTACACCCTCCCTGGGCAATACTATCTGTGTAATTTGCTGTAGTTGAAGAACAGTCTTCAATCAATGGCCCCATAAAATCCCCTCCAACTTGCACAGGATCAAGGTTTTGCAAGATCGACACGATCGTGTCCGAAAGCATCAAATTTGGAGCAAGTCCATCAACAATCGATAAATTGATATCGCAATTATTGCCACTGGCCCTATGCGTCACTCGTGCTCGCACCTGCATGCCTATGTGTAAAGCATTGATAACTCCTACCCTAGCTCCACTTGCAGAGATATCTCCAGCAAACAGCTGATTGGTTGAGGAGTAAAGATCCAAATCTATCAATCCAGTACACGATGGAGCGATAACTCCAATATCAATCGGACGGATAGTAGACTCACAACCAAAGCTAGGACCAGCTATACTTAGGTTAAGTCCACTTGGGCAGCTGAGCGTACACTGTGCGACGAGGGTTGCACTTGAGAAAAAAGTACATACCACTAGCACCCGCAGCGAAAGCTGAACGGCCCAAACAAGACACCTCTCTGTGTTTGACTGCATAGTGAGTAGCGCCTGGAACTGCCAGACTTAACTACTTCTAACTAGGAAAATGATGCCATAAAACAACCGATAACTGCCTAATAATCAGGCCAAACGGAAGACATAAGCGCTTTCGCAGTGGCTTCGAAGTAGGCTGCGCCTTTAACTGCACTAAGCGGAATGCCCAAAAGGCCTTCGATGGCCAGAACGTTCTGAATGTTTCTCACTCTTCTCGCAGCGACCAAAACATCGGTTGACGGGTAAGCTTCAATGGTCAAGGCATCTATCCCACCGCTGATTCCTGCTACAGCTTTTGCGGTTGCATCGATTAGGTAAACCTCGTGTGATTCAACTTCTTTTTCCGGGACAATTCGTCCAAACAAATACGGCCTTGGAAGTGGCTGCTCCATGCCAAAACTATTAAATGTATTCGCAAATAAGAGACGTAAAGCGTGTATATAAGTGATATTACTTGTATAATCAGCTGAAAGCATTACTTCACAACCTAGTGCTACTTTATCACTTGCAAGAAACCGAAGACTATCATCAGCTGACAACTGCGACTTCATACCTTCAAAAACCAACCTAAGACTTTGGAGGTCCCCGATATGGAGTTTTGGCGAAAGCAGAAAGATAACCTCTGAAAATTCATCAACAATTCGCTGATAATCAGTAATATTACCACCGTCAAACAGAGCTACTAGAAGCTTTGCTCCTTTTCGCTGCGATGCTGGAATCATTGTGATTAGCTCATCCTGATCATTCGGCTTGAGGTTATTTATTTTTAAAGAGATAAAATCAAAACGAACCTCATTAAGCTGAGGTGCTATTTTTGCAAAGTCTTGAAAAGATATCTCCAAACCTTGTGCACCTCCATTCAATGCATCTAGCAATAAATCAGCAGAAACATCTATGTCAGACGAGAAAGACGAAAATTGAAACCAGCCTTGGCTCCCTCCACCTACTATTCCAGCCCCATTCCCAATGGCATATGGCGCCACTTCAGAGCCATCGCCCAAAGAGATGTTGATGCTTTCAAGCGGCTTACCTTTCAGTTGTGCACGCGCAGCAGCTTCCCAGTCCTGGAATGAGCTTGTAGGTAACTTCGCGAAGAGTTCAGTAAAATTCACTTGCCAAAGGTAGCCCAAGAGAATTTCTAGGACGATACAAAGTGATCGTACGTTTGCACAGCTATGAAGAAGCGGATTTATTTAGACCATGCCTCGACAACACCTGTAGCACCAGAGGTTTTAGAAGCTATGCTCCCCTACTTCACTCAACGGTTTGGCAATGCTTCAAGTCGAAGCCACGCTTACGGCTGGGAAACTGAACAAGCGGTAAAAGACGCCGCAGCCGCGCTAGCCAATTTATTGGACGTAGACCCAGTTGGACTCACCTTTACCAGCGGCAGCACGGAGGCTATAAATCTCGCAATCAAGGGCATAGCCCAAAATTATGATCCAGAGGCGTGCCACCTAATAACGTCAAGCACCGAACATGCCGCAGTGCTCGACACCCATGAAGCACTCGAAAGATTGGGGTACGAAGTGACCTATCTTGAACCAGACAGCGACGGAATTTTCTCCATTGAGAAGCTTGAAAAAGCCATTCTGCCCCATACTCGTCTCGTTTCAATCCTCTGGGCCAACAATGAAACCGGAGTCCTGCAAGACATACAGGCGATGGGAAAGCTCTGTCAGCGTCGTGAAGTTCTATTTTTTGTCGACGGCACTCAAACAGTTGGAAAAATCCGTTGCCTACCACGTGCCGCGGGAATTGATCTACTCGCTTTGTCAGCACATAAGTTCTACGGACCGAAAGGTGTTGGAGCTTTGTGGCATTCCTTAGAAAACCCAAGAGCAGCTTTGCAACCACAAATGCTTGGTGGTGGCCACCAAGCTGGATTGCGTTCGGGCACCCTCAATGTCCCAGGAATTGTTGGCCTCGGCGCATGTGCGAGCTTGGCAAATTTCGAAATGAAAGAAAATGAAGAAAGGCTCACTTCATTGCGAAATCTGTTGGAAGGAGAGCTCTCAAATCGTATTGAACAAGTACTCATTAATGGGGCTGGAGCCAAACGATTACCGCACATCAGTAACATGAGCTTTCGATTTATTGAAGCGGAAGCGCTACTTAGCACTTTTCAACGCAGGGTTGCCGTTAGCACGGGCAGTGCCTGTTCAAGTATCGATTTGGAACCTAGTCACGTACTTTTATCGATGGGACTGTCTAGAGAAGATGCGAAGGCTTCCATCCGAGTTAGCCTTGGCAGAGATACCTCTCAAGAAGACATCTTTACAGCCGTAGAATTAATAGACGAGGGAGTTCGACAGCTACGCGCGGAGAGTCCGACGTGGGAACTTTTTCAAGATGGGATTATTCTTTGACAACAATGCAGCGGTGTTCGCTGTATTTTAGCTACTCAATCCATAAACTCTAACATCATGCTTTTCGTCGATGATAGTGCTAAAGCACAAATCGAGGTCATTCGCGAGAAAGACAACCTCAGTCCGGAGCATTTCGTGCGCGTAGGCGTAACCAGCGGAGGCTGTTCAGGCTTGACCTATAACATGGAGTTTGATGACACGCTGACCGAAGAAGATCAGGTGTTTGAGGACAATGGTGAAAAAATTGTCACCGACCTTAAATCCTTCATTTACCTCGCCAATACCAAACTTGTTTTTGACGGGGGACTAGATGGAGCGGGATTCGTATTCGAAAATCCTAATGCTGGGCGCACCTGTGCATGTGGTGAGAGTTTTGCGCTGTAAGTTCGGCACACTTTGCGAGCCCTAGTTATTCAACCTGCTTTCCTTGGAGATGTCGTGCTCGCCACCCCGCTTGTGGAGTCGCTAGAGGCCCTAGGATACACTGTGGATATGCTTGTCAGAGCAGGCAATGAAGGCCTACTCGCCAATAATCCAAAGCTTGACCGTCTGCTCATTTGGGAGAAGCGTGAACACAAGTACGCCAACCTCTGGGCCTTACTCAAGCGCATCAGGCAAACAGAATATGACCTTGTCGTGAATCCGCATCGATATGCAAGCTCGGGGATGCTTACAATTTTCTCAAAGGCTAAGACTACTGTAGGCTTTCGCCAAAACCCATTCTCAGGTTTGTTTACCCACCAGATTGAACATCAATTCGGGGATGGAACACATGAAGTCGATCGAAATCTAGCCCTACTAGCTAAGCTTGGAATTTCAGGTACTCGAACACCGCGACTATATCCATCGGAAAGTGATTATGCGGCCGCAGACGCGGAGACTCCATATGTGACCATTGCTCCGGCCTCGGTATGGTTTACAAAACGGTACCCTGCTGAAAAGTGGGTTGCCCTTATTAAAGCGCTGCCTAATGAGCTTGAAATACATCTCATCGGTGCTCCTAGTGATCGAGAGCTCTGCGAATCCATTCAATTCGCAGCTGGAAGGCCGTGTCGAATCCGCGCTGGGGAGCAAAGCCTCCTTCAATCGGCAGCATTGATGGCAGGTGCACAAATGAATTATGTAAACGACAGCGCACCATTGCACTTAGCAAGCGCGATGAACGCACCCGTGACTGCATTTTTCCTGAACACCACTCCTGATTTTGGCTTTGGACCCACAAACGCGAATGGGGAAGTACGTCAAACGAAGCAAGAACTGGCTTGTAAGCCGTGTGGAATGACTGGCAAGCGAGCTTGCCCACAAGGACACTTTAAGTGCGCTGAGATCGCCCCACAGCCATAATTGAAGCGCTGTTAAGGGAGAAATTTTTCAAAGAATGCATGGCCAAGCGACCCAGCGTGCTTTTGATTTCTGTCTGTAATGGTTGAAGTATTACCTAGGGTTGTTCTCACCTCTTCGATACTATTTTCTCGCAGGATATGGAGTATTGGGTAGGGTGATCGATGAATGTGATGGACGATAGCAGTAGCATCAAATTCAGCGAATTGGTATTTTGGGTGAAAGGTTGCTAGGCTCAATTCGCAGTCAAAAACTTCTTCTAGCATAAGTTCTAGCGCATCAGCTAAGTCTAGAAAATTCATAAAATCTTCATAGCCTTTCGGCAAAACCAATAAGGCAGTTTCATACTGATCGGTAGAGCAAAAACTTGTCAGTAGGCTGTGGCAAGACTCGAGTACGAGCTCATTCTTCCTTTCCGGGATTTCTACAAAAAAAATATGTCCCTCCACCAGCGGTTTGCCAGCAAAAGGACATAAATTTTGACCCACGACAACTTGTCGAACCCAATTTTCTACAGCTTCAAGCGGTGACATCGCAACCTATTTGATACTGTGCATTTAACAATAGCGATTGAGAGTGAACTCAATGTAGACTAGAGTGCGATAACCTCTGCGGTGATATCGTGACGCTCGATAATCCTAGCAGCAAAGGCTTTGTGCCCATGTGGTGCGAGTAAGAAAAGCTTTCCATTTTGTGCACTGGCAACAGCTGATATCAACTTCCACTTTGAAATCGAAAACTCGAGATCCTCATCCTTCATTGCAATTTCAAAATAGCTTTTACGCTTATTCTTTACTGCAGTGATGTCTGGAGACATAATCTCACCGTCTTCTTCTTTACGGCGGAAGGTGCTTGGAGCGTCATAACCCTCGGTAGTAGCGCGAATTTTATCGTATCCGTGTCCCTTGACCCACTGAATCGCTTTGTCGAAATGATCTTGGTCTTTTGGCATTTGTAGTCTTAGTTTTCGAGAAGCTGAGCCCCCTGATAAGCGGCTAAGATAGACGAAGGATTAAATGATAAAAGGAAAGGTTTGATATCCGTTCAAACTGAGTGCCTCAAAAAGGCGTTGAATGTGACAATCTTCTACTGCAAACTTTGCTTAAAACGCTTAAGTTTGCGCCACGATAATTTCGACGACATGGCATCTGAAAGTAAAAAGTCACACAACTTAGATTGGATCATTTTCTTTGTGACGCTAGTAATAACAGTCGCTTTCTTGATTTTCAACCCAACGTGGTTTTGGTTGTTCCTACCTTTCGTATTGACTTTTTTCGTCAAGGCCATTGACTACATGTAGGGTGTGATCAGTCTTTTTTCGGTTTCCTCCTAGTTCTGGTATGATGCGTAAAGCCGGGCTCTGCGCTTTTCTTTCGCGTCCTTACGCGAGGTAGCAACATTTCATTCACTCCATCATCAAGCGCAGCCTCTGCTCTTATACTGTCGATTTTCTTCGTTTGCTTGACGATCAGGACGGCTTCTTTTCCTGGTAAGATCGGCCTATTGTTTCTTTTTCCAAGAACCCACATCAATTCAGCACCGAGAAAAATGGTCTGGCTGCTATAGTAAGTCCACACCAACAGAGCAACTAATGAGCCCGCTGCTCCAAAACCTGTCGTAATCGAGCTGTTCCCTATATAATAGCCTATTCCAGACCTCCCAAGTGCAAACAAAACTGCAGTAAAGAGACTACCATACATCACCTCTTTCCAATGGACACGTGCATCTGGTAAGAATTTGAAGATAGCGGCGAAAATGAGTACACTCAACACGAGTGATATGATGGCAATGATTACTGATAAGCCCGTCTCTCCAATTGAACCTAAGTTCATAGCGAACTTCTGACCTAAGCCCGAGGCCAGTGCGTCTACAACTAAGGATACGAGCAGCACAAATCCTAGGCCGATAACCATTGCAAAGGAGATACCTCTGGCTTTGAGAAAGCCTAAAATTCCGTTTACAGGCTTGGATTCAATAGCCCAAATTTGATTGAGGCTGAGTTTTAATTGGTTAAAAGCTCCTGTGGCACCAAAAATCAGGGTCACAATACCGAGCACAGTGATCCAAAAATTTCCGCCTTGGTTATAACTGGCTTCCACGACCGTTTGTATGGTCTCGGCTGCGTCTTGCCCTAGAAGCCCCGAGAGTTGGTCATATACCTCTCCTTTTACAGCAGCATGTCCAAAAAAGACCCCTGCAATAGCGATGATGATGAAAATGATCGGGGCAATAGAAAAGGTTGTGTAATACGCTAAGGCTGCACCTTTGGTGAATCCATCATCCTCGATATACTCGTTGACAAGCTTTTTGACAATCGAGAAAGTTTGTCTGATCATGCGTTCGAATTAAGAAAGTATACCAAAGTAGAAAGCTTTACTACTCCCATTAAGTTCACTACGTGAGTAGATCAAGGATCTTTAGGTAAAGGACTCTCCATTCTGCCCACCCTCCAACTGCACTCAAGCTGCTGTTATGCCAGATAATTCGAAGATTGCTATTTGATTTATTCGCCTCTCCTTTAAGATCAGTAGCCGCTTGTAGGAATTGTTTTGGCGAAAGCTTCATATAAAATCTCCCCGTAACCTCCATAATTGTTGGAGGGTACAAGCGTAGCGTGGTCTTTACATCCCTTGTTAGATCGTACCAATAACACGAACGCGCTGTGCCCATACGAAAGCCCAAACAGTCAGCCCAAGCCAAGGTATAATCTTCACTAACACCCGATGCTAGCAAGGATTGAAATGTTTTCGGCCAAGCCACTTTCAAGTAATGCTGCCTTGAACGATTTACGGAAGTGCCTATTAATTCTTCCAACCGAAGCTTTTCAGCTTTGAGTAATGCGTCATCCTGAGAGGTATGGTAACTAGGATGAATTCCAAGATAAGACCAGCCTTTGAGGCGCTGAATAAAAGAAGGCCACGCGTGATGACCTGGCTTCCAAGCTTGATCAAGCTGATTCTCATACCCCATGAGCACGAAGATATAGGGACGAAGTCCTCGCATCTCATGTTGTGCTTGAAGCCACTCGAATTGATCAAAGGGGTCTTTCCCCCGAACTAACCCTATCGCAACAGCCTGACCGGCAGCGAAACCACGCGATAGCGTTTCCCTGCCTAAGTTTCCAATTTGCTTGTAAAGGGATTTACCTTGAACGGCATATACCTGATCGATATCCAGAGACGAGTACCCTGCCTCCGTCTTCATCGTCGGTGATCCATTGAATCCAGCGGCGTTCCATACGGCTTTCGCCAAAACCTCCACCAGGCGATCTGCCAACGGAATACCTGCATATCCGCGTTGCACATAACTTAGATCAGATGCGCTTACACGACCGTGTTTGTCTTTTTGTGCTACGGAGTATTCCTCCGCACATGTCAGCAGATAAAATATTCCTGCTATCGGATCATTTTTACATGGATTGGGAATTCCAAGAAATTCACCCCAAACGGGTTGAGTGTTCGGTTTGCCAATTTGATTGATTGGAAAAGTTTCTGGAATATGAACCGTTCGTTCGGCCCCCGGTGGCATATCATAGGATAAGTTGAGCGTATTGGGCGTATCGTGCGACTTCGCTACCTTCCATTCCCACCCATACCACGCACAAATCGTATCTAACACGAAGTTGAGCCTCGGATTTTGAGACGAAAAAGATACGTTTAAGAGTGTTTTCAAGAGAAAAATGCTTAAAAGACGAAGTTTTTTCAAAAAAAACCACCAAACGTCAAGTATGGCGCAGAAATAGCGATTATTTTGAGGAAATTACATCAGACATCAAACGAGATGCTGTTTTTTGCGTTAAATACACTATGAATCAATACCTGTTCCGCGGCTTCGCCATCATTTCTATGCTTTTAGTTGGCCTATCCGCTAACGGGCAAGAAGTGTTGTTGCCAAAAGCGTACGAGAACACCAATGTCGGTATTGTTTACGACAGAGAGCTTAGCTTTCCTGTAACGCTTCATACCAATGGCTTCCATGTCGGTGTCAATGTCGGTAAGTTAAAGACCTACTACAAGACCACTTATGTAGGTGTGACCTTGGGTCACCTCAAGCATCCAAGAGAGTTCAGGCGTCCTAACGCAGGCAGTAGACTGCAAGGTGGAGCTAATGTTTCATTCGGGAAACAGAATACGCTAATCCCAGTAAGGGTTTACAAAGGTTGGAAGCGTTATTATTCTGGTAAAGACCGCCGTAAAGGTGTAGCTGTTGCAACATCCTTCGAAATAGGAGCTACAGCAGGTTTATTAAAACCATATGTGATTCAAGCTGCCACTGAAGGTGGTTCGGCTGGAGCCCCAGCACGCTTTGTTACTTTTGATGAAGATCCAAATGCTTTTATTAACCGTGACCTTATCGAGGGTCCTGGTGGCCTTCGAAGAGGTTGGAGCGGGCTTAGTATTCGCCCCGGCATCAATGCAAAGGCAGCTGTCCATTTAGATTGGGGAGCCTTCGATGAATTGATGAGAGCGGTCGAGGCTGGTATTATGGTGGATGTCTTCGCGAGTAATGTTGATCTACTCATCCCTCCGGCAAACAATACTCCATTGTTCATCAACTTCTACCTAGCTTTACACCTAGGAAAAAGAGAGTAGATCAGTCTATAGCAGGCTTAGTTTTACATCTTGTTTTTCTAAAAGATGTCATCTCGGCAATATGGGCTAAACCCTCAGCCCTCCCGTCGGTTTCTAGGTCAATCATGGTAGAACTTCCAATTGCAGATTCTTCAACCCCTACCACTCGTACACGTAAGCCAGATTGGCTTCGCGTGAAGTTGCCCATTGGGCCTGAATACAAGAGAGTACGTAAGCTGGTTGATGAGTACAAGTTGAACACAATTTGCCAGAGTGGTAATTGCCCGAACATGGGCGAATGTTGGGGCGCAGGAACTGCTACCTTCATGATTCTGGGAAATACTTGTACGCGATCTTGCTCGTTTTGTGCAGTTAAAACTGGCCGTCCAAACGAGTACGATGAAGACGAACCTCGACGGGTAGCGGAAGCTATTGAACTGATGCAGGTCAAGCACGCCGTCATTACCTCGGTAAACCGCGATGAACTCAAAGACAGAGGCGCTGAAATTTGGTACGAGACCGTTCGTCAAGTAAAAGAGCGCACTCCACAAACGACGATAGAGACCCTCATTCCAGATACCCGAGGTAATTGGGAGGCACTAGCAAGAATGATTGAAGGTGGACAAGAAGTGGTTAGTCACAACATGGAAACCGTGAAGAGACTGTACCGCAAGGTTCGCCCACAGGCAAAGTACGATCGATCATTGGAGCAGATTCAACGGACAAAGGACGCTGGCATGCGCACTAAGTCAGGCATAATGGTTGGCCTTGGCGAGACACCTGAAGAGGTTTATGAAATCATGGACGACCTGATCGCACACGGATGTGATGTCCTTACGATTGGGCAGTACCTACAGCCGACAAAGCTTCACCTTGAGGTTGCCGAATTTGTAACTCCCGAGCAGTTTGCAGATTACAAGGCTGTCGGGCTTGAGAAAGGACTCAATTTCGTAGAATCAGGACCTTTGGTACGCTCGAGCTACCACGCCGAGCGTCACCTCTAGTTTTTCCTACTTGCTGAGGATTTAACATATTGTACGAGTTTATCGTAAATCGCCGTGTTCTCATAAATCCCTGAGAAGTCCTCACTTCCTGGCCCGTAGGCGTACACTGGAATCATCGTTCCAGTATGATAATCCGACGTAAAGGCGCCGATGATTGAATCCTGTTTGGAACCATATCCAATAGCGTAGCCACCTGTTTCGTGATCAGCAGTGATAATTACTAAGGTTTCTTCATCTGCTTCTGCAAAATCAAGGACTTTATCAACCGCGTTAGAGAACTCGATTGTTTCTGAGATGATGTACTCACTCAGGTTCGCATGTCCACCCCAATCTATCTGAGAACCTTCGATCATCAAGAAGAAGCCGTCGTCAGCGACATCTCTTTTGTCCAAGTATTGCAGTGCTTTTTCTGTAGCTGGAATGAGATAATTACGGCCTTGCGCTACAGGTAACGGATCATCGTTAGCTGTGAAGTAGCCAAACTGCTGGAGTGGATCGATATCAACTTGCTCAAAAGGTGTTTCGAAATAATCATCGACTTGACGGCCTTTTGCTTCCATTTCATTGATCAAATTTCGCTGGTCACTCTCTCTTTGATCAAAAAATTTCTTCCCTCCACCAACAAAGAAATCCACCTTACTATCTGCTAACTGCAGCGCGATGTTCTCGTAGGAACTCCGTAGTGCTTCATGACCGAAGAAAGCAGCAGGGGTAGCGTGAACAATGGTCGATGTTGCAATCAATCCAGTCGGCATACCCAGCGCAGCGGCGTTTTCTAAGAGTGTTGGACAAGCGACGGTATCTGAATCTACACCAATAGCACCGTTGTAAGTTTTTTTCCCGCAGCTAAATGCTGTTGCTCCAGCGGCACTGTCTGTGACCAAGTTGTCTGAGCTGTAGCTCTTATGTAGTCCAACGACTGGAAAACGCTCGAAGGCGATCTTGTTTCCATTGACGTACATCGCGGCAGTAGTCTGCGTGAGGCCCATCCCGTCACCGATCATGATGATGATATTCTTCGGAGCTTGATTTGCGCTCCTTACCTTAAGATCGACCTCTCGATTTTCCTGCTTTCCTTCTACAGTTGAAATGGAAGATTTCTGACTTGGTTTACAAGCAATAAAAAGGAAAAACACAAGGGAAAAAGAGGTGAAAAAGAGCTTCATATTCTGTCGTGTGATCAAGCAAGTGTATAGCGTTTGCCTGGCAAACTTCGCAGCACTCCCTTAAACTCTAGTTCTAAGAGCGTGGCTGCTAAGCTCCCCGTAGGCAATGCTAATTGGTGAGACAAGGTATCCACATCTACATCATCTACCGATTGCAGGAAATCCACAAGTCTTTGCTCATCTGCATCGAGTGTTTCAAATAGCAACTTCGTGCGCCCAGTCGCCTGTCCGCGATCTTTCGGTTTCCAGCCTAGGATGTAACCGATATCCTCAACCGATTGCAGAAGGTGACCTCTGTGGGTTTTGATAAGCTCGTTGCACCCTTCACTCATGGGATCCTTAAGTCTGCCTGGCACGGCAAAAACTGGTTTGTGATATCCGATCGCAAGATTTGCAGTGATCATACTTCCGCCCCTTTTGCCCGATTCAATAACTATGAGCGCATCGCTCATACTTGCAATGATCCGATTGCGCTGGGGGAAGAATTCCTTTCTAGATCTCAGTCCGCTCGGGTACTCAGTAAGTAAGCCACCATTCGACTGCATAGCTTTTGCTGTTTCTCTGTGGGCAGTAGGATAAATTTCTCCAAGTCCATGAGCCAAGACGCCAATCGTCGGGACCTTCGCGCGAAGACAGGCATTGTGTGCTGTGATATCAACACCGTAAGCTAAGCCACTCATTACGGTGACGTTATAGTCTCGAAGTTGATCAACCAGTTCCTCACAGAAGGAGATGCCCTGACTTGTGACCTTTCTTGTACCGACAATCCCAACCGTCCGCTGAGGGTTGACGCTAGCCTTACCTCGATAATAGATAACAGTAGGACCATCGCCGCAATCCAATAGACGCTTGGGATAGTCTTCATCTAAGCAATCCATCATGCGGACATTGTGCGTTTCCAGAAAACGCAACTCCTCGTCAGCAGCACGTAACGCACTACCCTCCTCAATCTGAATAATTGCCGATTGTGGAATTCCTAGCTCTTTAAGGTCATCCTTATCAAGTCTTATCGCTTCCGCAAAACTACCGGCATGCGCCAAGAGTTTGCGTGCCCGGATAGGGCCAACACCCGTGAGATAGCTCAAGGCTACGGCGCTTCTGTTTTCTTCGTTGAACATTCGATTCTCGGTATAACGTACTAGGAAGCTGCAATGTAAAACAATTTGTATTATTTTTAAGCGATTGGTTTTGGCGAAAGCCTAACAGCCTTAAAATTCATGATGAATACTAGCAAGACATAAAAAGCCCTTCGATATTTCTACCGAAGGGCTTTTGAAGTAAACCTTAGAAGCTAGAGGCTTAACGAATTACCGTTACATTTCCTTGACGGAAGAAATTCCCTCCATCGTTACATCTAATGCGAACGAAGAGGCCATAAACATCTGGATCGACGAGTTGACCATTGAAGGTTCCGTCCCAGCCATTGCCATTTTCGTCTCCAATTTCGAAAGACTCATAAACCATCTCGCCCCAGCGGTTGACGATCATGTAGTATGCTTCGTCAACATTCACACCGTCGATGAAGAACACATCGTTAACACCGTCTCCATCAGGAGAGAATGCATTTGGTACGAATAGGAAAGGCTCGTCACACTCAAATTCTAAGATCGTCACTACGATAGACGCTGTTGCCTCACAACCGAACTCATCAGTCACTGTTACCGTGTAATTCGTCGTAGAATCTGGCATTACAGTAGCCTGCTCGTTGTTTACGTTTACGAAGGTTTCGTCTTCGTCAAAGACGAACATTCCGTTACTGTTGGTGCTTGCAACTAGGTCAACAGGGTTTCCAGGGAAGATCGCCGTATCGCCAGTCATTCCTGAAGTTAATAGTGTAGCATCAACTGTAGAGACGTCGATATTAATCGAAGCAGTATCTGTACAACCCTGCGTATTGCTTGCTACGACTTGATACATGTCGTTTGCAGATGGACTGAAATCAAACATCCCCGTAGTTGAGGTTTCTACCAAATTGCCTTGGCTATCGAAAAGTCCGTAAGAAGTAGCATCGCCCGATACAATTTCTGCCCCAAACTGAGCTGGAGCTCCAGGACAAATGGTGAAATCATCTTCAAGTTCAACGTCGATCGGGAAATCACCAACGGATACCTGATCCGTCACTGTACAACCGTTACTGTTGGTTGCGCGAACGAAGTAGGTAGTAGCAGCACCAGAAGTAACCGTGAAGATTGAATCAGTACTGAGAACCTGATTAAAATCAGGATCAGTCGACCACATGATGCTCGAACCGTTGACGTTAGAAACCTGTAGATCAACATCTCCTCCTGCACAGGTTGTTATGTCTGCAGGACCGCTGAGTGTTGGAAGCGCAGATACGGTAACATCATAGGTGCGAGTAACTGTGCATGTTTGCCCACTTACTACTTCAGAAATCTCAACGATGAACGTGGTATTGGAATTCACATTAGCCATTGGACTGACAGCCGTTGGGTCGTCAAGAAGGTTTGCTGGTGACCACAAGTAAGTGAATGCTGCATTTCCTCCTGGATTGAGCATCACAGCCTCATCTGGACAAGGTTGATCTGTAAGTGCTTCAGGGAACAATGGATCGAAAAGCGTCACATCAAACTGAGCGGCTCCATTTCCTAAGCTTGCACAAGTCGTAAGAATTGATGAAAGCTGAGTAATTGTCGTCTGACCAGGTAGAATGATCGCGCTGATATCGAATGAATCAACGTTGTAAACGAAAGAGCGTATTTGATAGCTACCTTCTGCACTGATCATAAATTCAGGTGAAGAACTTGTCGCTAAAATCGTATCACCTGGAGAAGATGTCAGCAAGAAGATCTGCGCATATCCAGCAGGAACTACGGGCGGCGTGACTTGCATAGCTGCAAGCGAAGTAGAGGTTCCGTCAAAGCAAACATCAGTGCCTGCAAGAGACCCAGATGCTGCACCGTCGGTACAACCGACTGGCTCAGGTGTGCTACAGGTTGGTACGACAAATGTTGTTCCCGTTAGGTCGAGTGAAGCACAAATGGTTCCTCCTCCGTCAATAAGTTGTAGGAAGATGTCTGCTGCTCTAGTTGTACCTAAGACAACTGTACTTAAATCAAGTGTATTGGGATCATACACTAGTGTATGAATTGTATAAGTTCCAGCACCACCCATTGCGATAACAAAGCTTGGGTTTGGCCCAACTTGTTGTATCACACCGTTTGAAGTAAGGACATAAAGAATTTGAAATCCAGCAGGAACTGTCGGCGTATTAGCTACTGTGGCAGTAAGCGTAACGTCTGTACAATCTTCGTCAGTAGTTGTACCTCCTGTTAAGGTCCCTGCATCGGCATCACACATGTTGCATTCTGCTGGTGTAGGTCCATCAATTACTGTTGATCCGTCAAAACGACATCCTCCACCATCAATAATTGTATAGCTGTATACGCCTACCGGCAAGTTGACCGCTTCGATCGTAGTCTGACCGTCACTCCATAGGTATGTAAATGGACCTTTACCGCCTGTGATGCAAAGTAGCGAGCGACCTGGATCATCACAGGTAGCATCTACGTTCATCGTTGTGACGCTTTGGATACCATCTGAAACGATGATTCGCTGGGTTGTTTCACAACCATTGTCGTCCTCAACGACTACGTAGTGTTGTCCTTCTGTAAGGTATGCAGAGTCTCCAATATTACCTGTACTGAAACGCACTGTCTTAGTACCTGTACCTCCTTGAATGTTTGTTACGAAAGCGCGTGTTGCTCCTGCACAAGAATCTTGCAAGGAAACATCAAAAGTAATCGGATCTGGCTCTACCAAAGTCCCACTAGCCATGGCAGTACATCCGTTTTCATCGGTTACCGTCACTGTATAGGTTCCAGGATCAAGGTTGTAGACTAGCTGGTCTGTTTGTCCACTGCTCCATAGAAAAGTGTATGGTCCGTTTCCTCCTTGAACTTGTGCTTCTACAGTTCCATCACAGAAACCGAAACACTCAACATTCTGGGTTCTAACGTTAACCGTAAGTGCATCATAGGTTTTGATTCCTTCGCCACCTTTACAACCGTTGGCATCAGTAATCTCAGCATAATGGAATCCTGCATCGAGGTTTGATACTCTGCCAGACACTACATCACCGTCTAGGCGAATTACGTATGGTGGAGTTCCTCCAGAAGGTAAAATATCGTAGCTAGCAGAAGTGCTATTACAGATATCTCCATTGATTACAAATGTTGCAGAGATTTCTTCCGGATTAGTTAATACGACTGTTTCTGAAGCCGTAGCGCCAGCGTCGTCAGTAACTGTGACCGTGTATGTTCCAGAGCTGAGGCTGAAACGACGTTGATCATCGTTTCCGTCAGACCAAGAATAGTCGTAGGGTGCGTCACCTCCAGAAGGAGTGACTTGGATTTTTCCATCTGTAAATCCGTTGCAGCTTGGCTGATCAACGTCAAGAGAAAGACTCAATTGGGCGTAAGTACCGACAACGGCAAATACGCTTACAAATAAGCTTAGGTGAAAAAATCGCAGAAGTGTTGTAGGAATGTTCATCGTGCGATGGATTGTGTGTCAGTGGGATTATTTCTCGGCACTTGGCTGAGAGGAAGTTCCTCTCTACGCTGAATGTCGATGATGCGAACTTTTCGCTGTTTACTTGCCTTAATACCGTACTCGCTGTATTTACGATTTGCGGGACTATCATTGATACCAGGTGGGGATAGATTTTCTCCTAGTGGCTCCTGCCTGATGCGCAGCTGGCCTGTTTCTAGGTAAGGGAGTAAAGCGCCCTTCTCCCATTGGGTGAAGTGGTTAATCACGCTTCGCGTTCTACGTGAAGTTAATGCGACGTTGTAGTCACTTTGTGCAAGCGGGCTTGCATATCCTTCAAGTATGATGTCTATTTCATTGCCTTCCTGAAGATACTTGACGAGTGTCCCAGAAAAGTTGAGAAGTTTGTCGTAATTATACTTGACCTCGTTGAAGAAAGACTCCATGTCCGCGCGACCGCTATTCTCACGGCCAACAGTACCTAACTGCAAAAACTTGTTCTCTCTCGCGAGATATGGTCCGACAGTTTCAGCATACGCCAAAGTAGTACTCTTCGAAGTTGAGTTTGGATTTGGGTGATCGTTGTCGAAATACAATACGAGCGGAAGTGGGGCAAAAGGCGCTAAGTATAGAGAGTCACGAATTACTCTGCCAGTACCAGCATAGTTCCCTGTGGCTATTATTTCTACATCAGAGTTAAACCCTGATCTTGTTCCATAAGCGCGATAAGATTTCCCAAAGAGAACTTGAAATTTGTACAAATTCGAATTTTTATCGAGACGAATAATTGTATCACGTGATCCAAGTTCTGCAAATTCAATACGGACGCTGTTAAGTGGTGCTCTACTGATTGAGTTAAACGTGTACAGCTCCATTTCTAACATTGGAGGAAGGAACATGTTCTTCTTGATCAATGTTGGCTGGTAAATGTCCTTTGTATTAAAGTTCAAGGTGTCGTTTCCATAACCTGGACGACTAGCTACCAATTGGTAGTTCCCTCCCAACTCGACGGGGAAACTCGCGAGGTTTGATGCATCTGTAAAACGCATCAACTCTTCTCCAGTATCAAGATCGTAGAGAACAACAGTTGTCTCTGCTAGCATTGTGCTATCCATGCCATCAAAGGCTAAAACTTCGAGTCGTATCGCTATGTCTACGGAGTAAAGATCGAATCCGCAGCATTCTTGAATTTCTTTCGCTTCACAAGTTGCCCCTGGGCGATTACTTGAAAAATACGTACGTGCTGGCCCGTCAACAAGGGCGTAGTAAGTATCGTCAAAAGTTGAATTGATCGGCGCTCTAAGTCCAACGACTTCACCCCAGTTTCCAGCGTCTAAGCGGATACGATTGATGTCGAATCCTCCTAAGGTTTCATGACCTCTCGAAGAGAAAAACAACGATTGAGTTGGTGTGTGGAAGTAAGGAGTTACGTCGTCTTCTTTTGTATTTGCGAAGCCGAGATTTGTAGGCGTAGAAAACTTACCATCCGCACCTGAACGGGACATCCAAATGTCCATTTTTCCTTCACCATTTGGACGATTACTTGCGAAGAATAGTAATTCTTCGCCTGTTAAAGCGTCCTTTCCGAGACTAGGATTGGTCTGTGTGTATCCAGCCAAGTTGATTGGGCCATCAAGCTTTGTTGCTTTGCCGAAAGTGATTTCATTCCCTGCAGATGTTGAAATGGTTGCAGTATATAAATCACAACGATAATCAGCGACTCCAACAGACTCGCATACCGTGTAAATCACTTTATCTCCTAAAGTATTCGTTGTAAAATGTGCGATATGCTTGCTTGAATCCAAGCCTATTTTGAGTGCAACAGTATCGAGCTTTAGGTCATTGACTCGATAAACAGAGGTTGTTGTTCCTTTATCTCTATTCTTATAGTCAGCAAGTCCAAGACGGGAGAAATAGAACTGATCTCCAAATACGCTTGCTCCAAATTCAGAGTTGTTCGTATTTATTGATTGTGGAAGTTGAACGACCTCGACGCTATCCATCTCTGTAACGCGACTAAGTGCCCAGTTGGCCTCTTCGAGTCCACGCTCACAAGCTGAAATACAAGCAGTGTCTTTTGTAACCGCTAAAACTTTTTCGTAATTAGACTTAGAAGCTTCGTATGCTCCAGTTTTGCGCTGGGCCTCTGCCAGCTTTAGGCGAACATTGTCGAATTTGTCCGCTTCATCACTATTTGCAATAATTGAGTATTGCTGCTTTGCAATGGTATAGTACTTAAGTCCTTCGGCTATTTCGGCCATTTTAAGACGAGCCGAACCATCAAGCATTTGGTCTACACCATCGAATGCTTGGCGATAGATACCAAGTGCTCCGACAGAGTCTCCTGCTGCAAGCAGTTTTGTAGCTGTCTTTTCGTATTCATGCAGTGTCTGCGCCTCTAGAAGAGACGGTAGACCTACAACGAAAACGCAGCAGAATATGTAAGTTAGAAGTGTTTTCATCGGGATTGGGGGGATGAAGTGTTTAGCTAGAGAACTAGCTAAAGGTTTTACTGTGTGTGTGTGTTTGCTGAAAGAGTTGACTCTACTTTAGAGATACTCAGGGCAGAGTAGACAAATTTCAGGTCTAATCTTTTGGAAGGTGTAAATGACAGCCAATTCTGGACCTCCAAAATTATCTGTGGCAGTTACGAATCTGCTGGTGTTGATGTCATAGCTGAACCCAACTTCCCAGTTGTCGATATTTGCTTTGACCACAGGAATAATCGCATCGTCGAAGCGGTAGTGCGCTCCTAGTTGGATTGCGAGCGTTCTCACGAGTGGATTCACGAGGTAAAACTTACCTCTCACTCCAGCGAGTGGCTCGCGGTGAGGCCCCTGCCATTGGTGCGTGTAGTTTGCGATCAAATCAACGCGCTCTGTTAGCTGGTATGTACCCAAAACAAAAGCACTTGCTCTCCGATCTAGCTCCACATCGCCACCATCGAAGAAGCTCACATTTGGCGTGTTGATGTTGTAAAGACCACCTCCGATGTTAATGAATGTACGAGAGTTGCGCACTTGATAACGCCAGTTGATACCTGCGGCAACCGACGGATAGAAGGTCGATAGGTTGTCAAACTGCTGCTGAGTCTGAGTCAAGGGCTTACCTGGCTCAAATTGGTCATTGAATAAGAGGTCATCTGTATCAAAGTAACGAGATCCACCTGCCAACTGTCCGCCAAGGGTGATGAGGTGACGTTCAGCAAGTCGCTTTGTGTAGCTTAAGTTAAGTCCAAGCTGAGTTAAAGCTAAACGGCTGTCACCAGCTACATCATGATTAAACTGGAAGCCTAAGCCCCAAAAACCTGACTTTCCTGGCTCGTACTTAATCTTCGTATCGTATGATCCGCTGAATGAGAGGTAATCAACAGGAACGTTGTTCCACTGGTTACGTGCATTTGCGATAAACCTGTGCTCACCTCCATACAGTCCTGCAAGCGCTGGACTCAAATTAAGGGGACTAGAAAATCGTTGTGAGTAGTGTAGGTCTTGACCTAGTAGCGACAAACTCATTAGTGTAAAGCATAAAAGCAATACCTGTGTAGTTATGGTCCGCATGTTCTGTGTGTGTAAGGTGTGTTCAGGAATGTTACTGTTGCTAAGCTATCTCTTCGTCCCAGCGATACAAAGATCAAGGTAAAAGATACGCCTAGCATGCTATAAATCAGGTATTTATCGCAACAAAAAAGCAATCATCAACAGGGTTAGCTAAAAAAAGCTTTTTTCCTGCTGTATAACTGGCATTTTTGTCGGTTTAAGCGCCTTCTTCATCAGTTTCTTACGTAAAATTACCCGAAAAAGATAAGAGCCGCTCGGCACTTGCCGAGCGACTCTTACAAAACACTGTTATATTTTTCCTAACGTGAGCGATTAACATTTCCAAAATCACCTAGATACTTGGATATAACCACTCTTTGAATCGCCATCACCTAGATCGATTACATAGAAGTAAGTACCTGTTGGTAAAACCTGTCCATCTATCTCTCCAGCCCAGTCATTCTGGTATTCTGTGAAGGTCGCGAGAACGTTTCCTTGTCGATTGAAAATTGTGATCTCATGCTCTGGGTAACGCCCCAAACCTATAATCGTCAGCTCATCGTTCAAACCATCACCATTTGGTGATAAACCGTTATAGACGAGTACATCATTACAAACGACTTGAAGCTCCACAGTTGTGGAATCGCAAACATTTCCTTGACATACTTCATAAGTGAAGACGTCTTTTTCGCATTTCTCACCGTCATGGAGATACTCAATCGCTCTGTTTCCAACAATCTGCGCACGACCAAAGAATGGCTCACTAATTAGATGAATCTCTACCTCTTCATCGCTCATCTGATCATTGCTGAGGATGTCTACGATTTCAAATTGGCCAAACTCAATCTCCTGATAATCAGCAACTGCCTTTAGTTCGTCACCAGCGTCGATGACTAATCTCAGCTCAATTGAGTCGATACTTCCATCAATATAAGTACGCTTTAAGCATACGTACTCAATACCTTCTTCATAGCCTTCAAAGGTCAGGCAATTCTCTCCTTCTTTCCAATCGACAGCTGCAAATTCTCCGCTTTGATCGAGGCATAAATTCTCGACCTTGAGCACCTGATTGCCTGTCGCAGTTTTTGGTAAACACCATTCCTGTGACTGACCGATTTGAACGATTATCTCCTCTTCAGTGAAATCAAACGTGCTTGGCTTCACTAAAAGATTGATGCGGTCTGAGCATTCTTGACCATCCGTTTTGGTTGTGATCTCGAATTTATACGCTCCAGGTTCCATGAGCACTGCATAGCGCTGCTCTACCTTTTGCATCAAAGGCTCCATTGGTTGCCAGATGCCGTTTTGATCAAGACCGTAAAGCGTGGTTTCACTTTCAAGATTAGTAAAGCTTATAGCTTCATTTACAACTGCTGCGTCAGCTTTCGCCAAAACCTCAGCTATGGCATCTTCAAGTAAACCAGTTACTTCTACTGTTTTGCCGGAAGGTGTAACAACTTTTGAGTAGTTGCCGTCCACTGCATAGGTCTGGCTGATCACTTGATCACGTTTCACGAAACCACCCTTTTTGCGGAAACCATCAATCAACAACTCAGAATTGTCTCGATCAAAGTCCTTAGGAAGGTAAAAGATTCCTTTGCCTGTTCGCGGATCAGCGACTACCATCAATTCAATCTCTTGCCAAATTTCTGCAATACAACCTTGCTCTTCAGCTTTCAGCTCCACTGTTACGTGGTAAGAAACTCCTGCCGTATCGCGCACGAGTAGCACAATTGAATCTTGTACAAACTCTTCTTCTCCTGTGACCGTGAACGAAATTCCACTACTGTCAGGAAGTCTGCGTGCAGATAGATTTTCAGGGGTTTCCCAAATCTCCCATGTATCGAGATTGTTTGGCATGTCGATCTGAGAAAGCCCCATAATTGTATTGCTTCCTGGTCCTCCTGTTAAGAAGCCAAGGCCTCCATTCCATACGATGACTTGACATTTCACTTGAGCAATCATTTCATCCGCACACGATCCCAATGACAACCTCACGGTGTTGTTACCCGTACGTCCGAAGAAACGTCCATATGTCTCCAGCTGATTAGTTGAAGCGCTAAGAATAGTCTCTCGACCAGTGCTCGAGTCCATAAGTACAAGATCCTCAATCTGTGCTCCAGCAGCTGTAATTGTATTTGAATCCCAGAAGACATCAACATCAGTCCCCGACTCTCGCAATTGTCTAAATATAGACTGGAGATTACCAGTAAGACCTATTGCAGCTGGAACGCCGACCCAGTTAGCAACCTCATATGTGGTCGTAAGACCTTGAGATGGCAAAGAAGAGAAGTCATATTTCGCTCCTGCTCTAGAGCCAGTAACTTGACTTGCACTCAGTACTCTTCCTGAAGAAGAACTGACTGAGAAGTCAGGACGGGTTAAACCGAGAAGTACGTACTCTGATCGACACCTAGCACTGTTTACAATGACATGGTCTCTTACCATCATTGGCGCACACGTACGGTCGATTACATCAATCGCATAAATGACTTCCGTAGTGATGCCATTTTCTGTTTTAGCGAAAGCGTGATAACCTCCCGCACTGGTATTCGCTGGTGTCATGACATAACAATCTTGCGACAAGCTAGCCCAATCATTCGACGGCGAATCAAAACCATCCAAATCACAGATTGCAAATGGCTCGTTGATTTCTATTGAAGCATAAATAGTATCTCTAACGGTTGCAGTCTGTGCACCTTCTTCGACAATTAATGTAGATACGTCAACGCAGCCATCTGGGTCTGTGGCGACAATCTCATACTCTCCAATTCCCAATCCTTCAGGAAGTTGTAATGCCCAACTATCATAACCAGTTACGATTAGCGGCTGCATCGTCAAACGTGTGTTCGACTCTACGTGTAGTAAAATAAGCGCTCCAGGGTCTTGCGTATACCCCTTAATCTCAAGAAGTAATTGAGCGGCTGTAAATGTCACTGTTGAAGCCGGATCTACACTTTTAATTTTAGCAACAACTTCGTTCATTGTTGAAGCATAGAAATTAGTGAATGCCGGTCGAGTACCTCTTGTGTAGCTGATGATTCTCCAACCGTTATCGTTCCACCTTCTTGGTAAGCCGCGCAATGAATACTTCGCAATATTAAAAGCATCGCAACCTGTTGTTGGAGCCGGCACCTGCTGGCCGTTAATGGTATAACTCGCTGCACGCAGCTCGCCCAGTGATCCTTCCACACAGAGAACTTCGTTCCCGCCAATTACTTGGGTAATCGGATCAGTTTCTATTGTGAAGTTTTCTTCGGCAAAAATTTCGAAGTCACATACTGTCTGACCTGGAATGATCACTACGGTTGTATCGTAAATCGTCTCACCAAAAACCTGATAGGTATGGATGATTTGGAAGTCCGTCGTCTCATAAGAATACGAAGGCGTGATAAGCTCATAACAATTATTGCCCGTTGCAACTAGCTGCAATCCAGATGCGCCGCCTAAAGGAGTAGTTCCTTGATCCACTTGCACATCAATCGGCGATTGGTCCATCTGTAGGTGGTCAGAAATACAGATCGGTTCATCATCAACCACTGTAAACTCGTCATACTTTGGTCTGCCGATTACTTTAAGATTTAATGGCTCACATACGCCATTGTCACATACTTCTACGCAAGCCTCAAAGCCTCCGCCCCACGTTCCATCTGAAGTTGCAGTGATACAAGCCTCCCCATTGTTGTAGGAATCTCGAAGTGCCATTGCTGCAGGAATTTCGTCAGGCTCGCAAAACTGAAGTTCAGCACCCGTCGGAATTGAAAAGCATGTTTGGTCTGGATCATTAAGACCAGCTATTAAAAGCAGATTATCGATGCAGCTCTTGGTCCGCACTTCAACCGTCTGTGTTTGACTACAGCCGTCAGTTGTTGTTGTGACCAAGGTGAGCGTTTCATCTCCATTTACGATGATCGTAGGGCTAGCACATGTGGTACAGCTCAATTGAGCAGAACCTGACCACGTGTAGCTTGCCGTCGCATTGTTTGCATTAGCCGTAAGTGTAATTGACTCACCAATACATACCGTCTGATTTCCAGAAACGGTGGTAACAGGACAATCTGTAAGTCCTACAACATCACTATCATCTTCATCCTCACTTGCTGCAAGCAGGTAAGCATCATCAATAACGTTATCGTTGGTTGGATCGAGGTCAGGCGTAGAATCAGCATCATCAAGTAAAGTTGTGCCCGCATAGAATGCTGATATCTCTGAGAACATTTGATAATCAACCGCTTGCCCTCCAGAAATTGCCTGAATTTCAAAGGATACTGTTGTAGAATCGCCAGGCTCAAGAAGTCCTGTCCAGTCCTTTGTCATGCGCGAGCCTGAAAGTTGCCACCCTGTAGTGCCTGGTTTAAGGCGCATGAAGCTTGAAGTAGTCACGTATACAGAGGCTCTACTTACTGGCCCAGCTCCTTGATTATACAAGGTGAGCGTTATTGTTTGAAAGCTAGACGCTTGAGAAACATCAGACGCTGAAGCAACCAATGCTAAGTCATGAAGACACATTGAGCGAGCGACGATCACTGGACAACAATTGCCTGAGGCACAAGTACTCCCGCCTACTTCGTAGCGGTACTCACCGCTTTGAATAGGGTGAATGGTATCGTGAACGGCGAACTCAAGCAGTTCATCATTGCGGTACCAGGCATAGCTACTCTGATTTCTTGGCGCTGAAAGTACTAATGACTGTCCGCAGTCTACTTCGATTGGCACAGAAATACATGCTTGATCTTGGTCATCCTCCGCTTGTCGATCGTTGCCTGGAGAACTATCCCAGTCCACCTTGTCTGCGGAAGTGAGTTCGGCAGTTATCGTATGAACACCGCCAAAGTTTGGCTGTAGAAGGACGCGAAGACTATCTGTTTCTCCAATTACGAGTTGATTTACTGCCCAGATTTGAGTTGTTTCGTTAAAATTTGCGTTCGGAATGAGGGTTTTTACAAAAAATATGGATTGACTAAGTCGAAGACTTACCTGAAGGTCGTTGCGCAATGCATCCCCTTCATTCGTGACATAGATTGTAGCATAGACCTCTTCATCCTTCGCAGGAGTCGGATTCTCTACCTCTACCCTAACAGAAACATCAGCCTGCGCAAACACTAGGTTTGTTGCCAGCAGCGCACTGAAGAAAAGAAGAAAATGCATTGTTTTCACCGACATAATAATTGTGTCTTGGGACTGTTTGTGTGTTCTAGTTCTGGCACTTGAGTCTAATTAATGGTCCTGTCTCTAGGGTTTTCATGGCAAGTATGGTGCCTAACCCTTCAGTCGAAAGGCATCATAACCTCTCCCATAAATCAGGTAGGAACCATTCATTTCCAGATATTGGCTTTCTCGGAATAGTAGGTTTGCAACCTTAAGCGTCTACTTTTGAGCAATTTTTGGATTTGACTATGAACACATCACCAATATTTATTGAGCTAATCGCTCCAAATTGTGACGCGAAGGAGGTATTCATATCAGGTTCATTCAATGAATGGAATACCAATTCTAGGGTAGTCAAGCTTACTCAAAAAGCCCCGGGATACTACCTCGGTGAGGCTGATTGGCGCGGAAAACAGGTCACTTACAAGTATCACCTTGGAGCTTGGCACAGGGGAGAACTCAATGAATGGGGCACCACCACGAATAATCGGTGTTACGACGGGGAGAATTCCATTCGTGATCATGTCCACGATTTTTTGGACGATGGTCGGTACCATTCTGACCACTTCTTGCCTTGGATAGAAAAACTACCAACGAACCTTCCTCTACCAAAGCCTTTCGCTACCCGGAGAATAGCAGCGCTACTGCCAGCGGGCTACGACAAATCTAGTGATCGACGCTATCCTGTTTTGTATTTGCAGGACGGTCAGAACCTTTATGACGAGTACGCCCCTTATGGCAATTGGGCTTTAGATAAGCGTTTAGCCTGGCTGGCCGAGCGAGGTATGGGGGACTTCATCGTCATCGCCATTGATCATGCAGAGGAGAAAAGGACCACCGAATACGCGCCACCACATTGCACGAGTGTTGGCGTGGGTGAGGCCGATGAATACGGCGACTTCGTCGTAAATCACCTTAAGCCTTTAATCGATAGAACCTACCGCACCAATTCTGATCGTGATCATACGGCAATCGGCGGCAGCAGCATGGGAGCCGTGGCAAGCCTTCATGTGGCAATGCTGAAAGCCGAAGTCTTCGGTAGGGTGATGCTCTTCAGTCCTTCGATTTGGATCGACCCTGACCTCCCTGATCTGTGGCCTATACACAAGCATGGTGACACCTATGTTTATCTCTACGGTGGAATGGAAGAATCGCCCGGCACCGCTGAAACTTTTGCCATGCTCGCACACGAGATTCCTAAAGTGAGTACTCCTAAACGCCGAATTTTCCTAAAGTGCAAATTTGAGGCAAGAGCCTCACACAATGAAACAGCTTGGAGTAGAGCTTTTCCCGCTGCAGCAGCTTTCTTGTTCGCCAATGATTGAGCCGTAAGTTGAATCTTTACGCCACTCAGTGTACTTGCGACGCCACACGACCTTCTTCTTTTAAACCGACGACATGACGATCCAGTCTCTCCCGACTACTCTACCCGATGGGACTTTGCAACTCGAAACTATTAAGAATGATCATTCCATTTTTGAAGGATTGGAGAAGCTCTTTTTCGCTTCCGCTAAAACACCAGGCGGGATAGCTGCACGGCGAAATTCAACAACCAGCTTATACCTAGGCTTGGGGGATACTTCCGTCAAAACCTGCATTGTAGCAGGTAGAACATTTGGCGGAGCCATTGAAGACACAGCCTATACGAGTCTTCTGATTGACCTTTCCTCTTTGGGTGCTGATGTAAACAAGATTTGCGCATTTCTCAGAGGTTTACGTCTATCGACAAATGAGATTGGACTCTGGAAGGAAGAGAAACCTAAAGAGAAATTAGCAGATAAAAACTTCTTTGTAAAAACAGTACTTGATACTAAAACTGAGCAGGAGGTTTTGGCGAAAGCTGAAGCATTGGCGACAGGGCAATTAGCAGCGATGCATTTGGTGGACAGACCTGCAAATGCAAAACGTCCGGCAGACGTAGCAGCTTATGTCCTAGAGTTGGGAGCCGTGCACGGTTTTGAAGTCGAAGTACTCGACGAGGAGGCCTTACAGATCCAAGGGTTCACGGGGATTCTTGAAGTTGGTCGCGGCAGTGCTTTTCCTCCGCGCTTGCTCAAGCTCCATTACAAAGGTGGATCTAAGTATCACTTAGGTCTTGTTGGAAAAGGCATCACGTTCGATACTGGAGGAATTAGTATCAAGGCTTCTACCAACATGGGATTCATGAAGAGTGATCTCGGAGGTGCCGCGGCAGTCCTCGGAGCCTTCATCACCACTGCAAAACTTGGGCTTCCTGTTGAGATGAATGGCCTCTTAGCGGTAGCGGAGAATGCAGTCGATGGCGATGCTTATCTTCCTAGTGATGTTATTCGAAATTACAGTGGTAAGACCATAGAAATTACAGATACAGATGCTGAAGGTCGTCTTGTAATGGCCGATGCGCTTGCCTTCATGCCCGAGTGGTGTACGCCAAATCTTACCATGAATGTCGCTACCTTAACAGGAAGCGCAGTGCGAACGTTTGGTTACGAGTGTGCGGCCTTGTTTACACATCAAGACAAACTCGTCAAGGCTTTAAAAATAGCTGGAGAGCGCTGCGCTGAACGTACTTGGCCGCTGCCCCTTTGGGATGAATACGAGGCTGATTTACACAGCGATGTTGCTGATGTGAAGCACTTTCATGGAAAGCCTATTGCTGGCGCTATCAATGCTGCCAAATTCTTGGAGTATTTTGTATTTGATAAGCAGAAGTGGGCGCATCTTGATATCGCGGGCGTAGCATTTGGTAACTCCTCTTTTTCAAAAGATCGTGCCGCTACTGGATATGGTGTTTCTCTACTTTCCGAATTTTTAATCGATCGTTGTCATGAGTAGCTTTCTTTGTCTTTCTGAGGAATTTAAAGGTCCAACCTTCTTAAAGATGCTTAAGCAGCTTGGACACCGCGTATTTTTGTTAACCAACGAGGATGCAAGGCACGACCCGTGGCCACGAGAGTCAATCGACGAGGTATTTTACGCGCCGAGAGACAAGAAGCGCCGGCACGATCGCCAGACCCTCGTGGAGGGTACTGCATGGCTGATGCGCAATCATGGTATTGACCGCATCGTTGCGCTTGACGATTTTGATGTTGAGGATGCTGCCCTTTTAAGAGAGGAGTTTAGGATTCCTGGAATGGGCCAAACTACTGCTCGTCATTTCCGCGATAAGCTTGCTATGCGTATGCAAGCACAGTCTCACGGAATCCCTATTCCAGGCTTTTCAAGTCTCTTCAGAAAAGAGTACTTGGAGACCTTTTGTGATACACATGAAGGGCCTTACGTCATCAAGCCTCGGAGTGAAGCTTCTGCCTCTGGAATTATCAAAGTGGCTAATCGAGAAGAGGCCTATCAGGCTTTCGATTCCTTAGGAGAAGAGGCCTATAATTTTCTCATTGAAACGTTTGCTCCGGGCAAGGTTTACCACGTGGATGCCTTGGCACATGACGGGAATGTTTGTTTTTTGAGAGCGAGTGCCTATGTAGATCCTCCTTTAACTATTGTCCAAAGTGGAGGTTTGTTCCAGACGCGCACCTTACCGAAGAGCTCTAAGGTTAATAAGGAACTGGGTGAACTGACACAAAACGTGATGATGGCTTTTGGAATGCGATATAGCGCAAGCCACACAGAGTTTATCGAGGACGCTGAAGGTAACTTCCTATTATTGGAGACCTCGAGTCGTGTAGGTGGAGCATATATCTCTGATATGTTGAATCATGCCACTGGAGTCGATCTCTGGGCAGAATGGGCAAAGCTCGAAGCGGCCCAAGTAGCCGATGGTAAGTACAAAGCACCTAAAGACCTTGGCAAGGCTGGTGCGGTAACCATTCGAACAGTTTCTGAGGAAACGCCTGACTTGCGTCGATTCAAACAGGAAGAAGAAAGTGTAGTTAAGTTGATCTCAAAGCCTTACCACGCTGGGCTGGTCTTAACTGCTGAAAAAGAATCGACGCTAGAATCGTTACAGAAAGAAATTGCGAGTCGGCTCTTCGAGCAGTTCGGCTAGCACCGAGCCTAGGCGAATCCTTTGACTTGCCTCCAGACTTCGATTATGAGAACTACGGGTAGGATAACAGCACAAATCAGTAATCCCGCGCCAAAGAAGATTACCTCATTGCGCAGATAGCGTCCCCACTGGGTAATCTGATCTGTCTCAATTCCACCAAAAAGGGCTGCGAATCCATTAGCATCGACAAACGTCTGGACGTTGTTGATGGTCAGAATGGTAAACAGAATCACTGGGATCATTGCGATGCAGAGAGCTCCCTTTACGGGTTTAGGTCCTAACCATGGTGCCTGTCTGTGAAAAAACAACAGCCTCAATACTGTGATGAAACCAAAGACTATGAGTGCGTTCTCATATTGATAAAGAAATTCACCGACACTTAAGATTGGTGGAGCTAGGACGGCTAGTGCTAAGACTGCAGCGATTAAAATCCAGAGGATTTCAGTGATGACTTGATGTTTAAGCACGTTGGAGAAACACTATAAGGGGGGAGATGTTTTGGATACCACTAAGCATCTTATACACTCTTTAGAATGGATGTGAAGCCCAGAAGAGTAAAGTTAAGTAAGGTGCTGCTCAGGTTATACATAAAGAATGATTAGGTCTTGGTCGACCGCGCTAGCGGTCGGACCACATCTGGCTAGCCGTCTCTCAAGCATCCCATGTCCCATGTCTCACGTCCCAAGTCCCACGTCCCAAGTCCCACGTCCCATGTCCCAAGTCCCAAGTCTCACGTCCCACAAAAACAACAAAAGGGCCGACTGCAAAATGCAATCGACCCATTGTTTAGTTAAAAAAGGCGGCGGCGACCTACTCTCCCACCCGCTTGGGGCAGTACCATCGGCGCTAAAGGGCTTAACTTCTCTGTTCGGTATGGTAAGAGGTGGAACCCCTCCGCTATAACCGCCTTAACTCGA
>CALDUE010000156.1 GCA_937923485.1 uncultured Saprospiraceae bacterium | reverse complement strand
GGCAAAGCAGTGTTCGCAGCTTTTGAGTCGGTGGTCTCGAAAGTTTCCTACAGTGAAAATCCTGGTGACATCGATGGCTTTTTTGGGTTCACTTCATTTGATGCCTATCGCTTTGCAGAACCAGAAGTAGCCAACGCAGGTGAACACGCTACCCTGCCCGACCTACACTATTTCTTTTTCCGCTTTCTCCTAGTCTTTGATCACTTCCACGAGCACATAGACATTGTTGAATTCATTCCGAAAGAACAAGAAAGCATGACGGGTCGCTTGCTGCGACTATTCAAAAAACCATTGGGCGATGCTGAGCAATTCGCCTGCCTTGGTAAGGAGACATCTACGCTAAGCGATACGGCGTATGAGGCGCTCGTCACCAAAGGAAAAGCACATTGTGATCGTGGAGACACCTTTCAGGTTGTGCTATCTAGAGGTTTTGAGCAAGCCTTTGAAGGAGACGACTTTAATGTATATCGCCAATTGCGAAGACTAAATCCAAGTCCATATTGCTTCTATTTCGACTTCGGACCTTATCGCATGCTGGGCGCAAGCCCCGAGGCCCTGCTTACCGTGAAGGACGGCAGAGCTACCATGCGGCCAATTGCAGGTACCTATGCCGTAACAGGCGACAAACAAGTAGACAACGAGAGTGCTGACAAACTGTTAGCCGATCCTAAAGAGAATGCGGAACACCGCATGTTGGTGGACTTAGCCCGTAACGATTTGAGTCGTTCTTGCTATCCCGTGCGCGTGGATCAGCTGCGTAAAATCGAACGCTATTCTCACTTGATGCACATCGTTTCTCAAGTGAGTGGCGAGGTAGAAGGTGAGGTCAGTCCTTACTCGATTTATACGCAGTGCTTCCCTGCAGGGACCTTGAGTGGAGCGCCAAAATTTAAAGCAGTTGAGTTAATCTATACTTACGAGAAAGCAGCCCGCGGCGCCTATGGTGGAGGTCTCGGTTATGTGAGCCCGCGCGGCGGATTTGACCATTGCATCATTATCCGTTCGGCGGTAGTAATTGGTAATACTCTTCATTTTAGAGCAGGTGCTGGAATTGTGTCAGCAAGTGACGAAGTGAGTGAGCGAAAAGAAGTGACACATAAAACAAACGCTCTCAGACGAGCGATAACGCTTGCTGAAGAGGCAAGTAAAATTGTCGTGGTATGAAAATCTTACTGATCGACAATTACGACTCGTTCACGTTTAACGTCGTGCATCTGCTTCGAGATGTTGGTGCATCAGACATTAGCGTAAAGCGAAATACTGAACTCGACATTGCTGACTTAGCGCAGTACGACGCAATATTGGCAAGTCCAGGGCCAGGACTTCCGAGAGAAAGTGGAAGCCTTATGGAGGCGGTTGAGTTTTGCCTTGAGCACAATTTGCCTTACTTGGGAATCTGCCTAGGGCACCAAGCACTAGGAGAGGCAACGGGAGCAAAACTCCAACAACTCACTAGTGTGAAGCACGGGGTGCAAGAAGCTTGTACACAGATGAATCCTTCAGCGCTCCTAAGCGGTGTTCCGAAGACATTTGACATCGGTCGCTATCATAGCTGGGTGGTCAATAAGGAGGAATTGCCCTCCATGTTTGTATCCCTTGCCGAATCTGAGGATGGAGTCATACAAGCTGCTCAGGTAAAAGACAAGCCAGCATTTGGATTACAGTTTCACCCAGAGTCGATCATGAGTGAAGCGGTAGGTAAAACGATCATTCGTAATTTCCTCAACCTTGTAAAACAGTAAGATGCGCATCATCTTAGAACACTTATTCGCAGGCTTATCGCTAACCCAAGAAGAGGCGAAATCGACGATGGACCATATCGTGGCTAAGGAAATTCCTGACGTTCAAATCGCTGCTGTGTTAGCCACATTCCGTATGCGCATGCCGACCTATGAAGAGCTCACGGGATTCCGTGAAAGCTTACTAGAGAAAGCAAGCCACGTCGATCTCAACGGTGCTGATGCAATTGACATGGTCGGCACTGGCGGAGACGGATTGAACACCTTCAACATTACCACGTTGAGTGCGCTCACTGTTGCTGCGGCCGGTTACCGCGTCGTAAAGCACGGTAATGGTTCGGCGAGTTCCAAGCATGGATCGAGCGATACGTTAAAGGCTGCGGGGTTCAGCTTTCGCCAAAACCAATCAGACCTTCTTCGTCAATTGGATGCGGCAAACATCACATTTTTACATGCTCCTTATTTTCATCCAGTACTCGGTGCTGTTGCTCCGATGCGAAGAGCCTTAGGCGTTGGGACAATCTTTAATTTGTTGGGTCCGCTGCTCAATCCTGCTTTACCGATGTACAATTTTATCGGTGTTGCGGATGCGCGAACGCAGGGCTTGTACGCACAGGTGTTTAGCTCAGTGAGTAAAGCGTACAGTATCGTGCATAGTAATGATGGTTACGATGAGGTAACACTCACTGGACCGGTTAGATGTTTTTCTTCGGAAGGTCGATACAGCTTACAAGCACGTGAATTTGGCCTTAATCCAACCACTCGAAAAAGTATTGAAGTAGCAGATGATTTCGCCGCACAGTTCCATTCCATTCTAGCAGGGAAGGGAACCCAAGCACAGACCGATACCGTTGCTGCCAATGCAGGTTTGGCCATACAGATGCGAACAGGAAAGGAATTAAAAGACTGCGTAGAAGTAGCAAAAGAAACCTTGCTAAGCGGCAAAGTTGCGCTAAACTTCAAAAAACTACTCGCGGTATGAGTGTGCTAGATACAATCAATACCCAACGTCGTAAAGATGTGGAATTACAAAAGAAGATTGTTTCAATAAGTGAATTGAAATCATCTGCGCATTATGGACGTGTATGTAGTTCTCTGAAGGGGTCTTTAGTTTCAAAAGGTCCAGCGGCCATCATCGCTGAGCATAAACGTGCATCACCGAGTGAAGGGGATTATGCTTGCCCTGCCAACTTAGAAGCGGTGGTTCGCGGCTATGCTAATGCAGGCGTTGCTGCAATGAGTGTTCTTACAGAACCTCACCGTTTCGGGGGAAGCTTGAACCATCTGCGTGAAGCGAGGGGCTTTACAAATTTGCCATTGCTACGAAAAGATTTTATCGTCGATCAATACCAAATTTACGAAGCAAAAAGTGCTGGCGCTGATGCGATATTGTTAATCGCGGCTGGACTTTCACTTGCTGAAACCAATGATTTTTCATGTCTAGCGCATGTCCTGGGCTTGGAAGTACTGCTTGAATTGCATGATGTATCCGAGCTCAAATACCTGTCGGTAAATCCAGATGTTGTTGGGGTGAATAATCGAAATCTGAAGACACTTAAGATCGACCTGAAAAGTTCGATCGAATTATTTGATCAGCTACCTAGCGATCTTGTAAAAATATCTGAAAGCGGCATAAAGCATGCAGTCGATGCTGCTCGCCTACTCGGTTATGGATACCAAGGACTCTTAGTAGGAACGCAGTTTATGAAAACTGACGATCCAGGTCAAGCTTGTAAAAGATTTATTGATTCTACTACTGAATTACTTAAACCGAAAACCTCCTAAGCATGATTGTGAAAGTATGTGGTTTGACGCCCAGGACTAATCTCTCTGGGCTAGGGGAACTTAAGGTCGACTGGGGCGGACTCATCTTCGTGGAATCATCGCCGCGCTATGTGGGTAAGGAGATCTTTGCACTTCCTTCAAATTTGAAGAGTGTTGGCGTCTTTCGAGACGCTACTTTTGATCAAGTAGTACAAACAGCAGAGAGATGGGGTTTTCGTGCAGTCCAACTTCATGGAACTGAGTCGGCTGAGGATTGTGCGAGCTTGCAGAAAAAAGGTTTTGAGGTCATTAAAGCAATCGGGGTAGGTGAAGCAGAAAACTTAGATTCACTCACCTCTTCTTACTTGGAGAGCGTCGATTATTTCCTTTTTGACAGTCCTGGTGGTGGCACGGGTCATTCCTTTGATTGGAGCGTTCTTGAAACTTACACGGGTGCTATTCCTTTCCTTCTTGCTGGCGGGATTGCAACTGGTTTTGGCGAAAGCGTAAAGGCCATCATGCATCCTCAATTTAAAGGTGTCGACCTCAATAGTCGCTTTGAACTTGCACCTGGACAAAAGGACATTTCACTTCTCAACCAATTTATCGAACATGAACTATCACGTTAACGAAGCTGGATACTACGGTGAATTTGGTGGAGCGTTCGTGCCTGAATTACTCTGGGCAAATGTGGAGGAACTGCGCATCAATTACATCAAGCTGATGAACGAAGAATCGTTCGTCCAAGAATTTGATCAGTTGCTCAAAGACTATGTAGGTAGACCTACTCCACTCTATTTCGCCAAGCGGACGAGTGAGCGATATGGATGTAAGGTCTACTTCAAACGCGAAGACCTTTGCCACACTGGGGCGCATAAGATCAACAATACGATCGGGCAGATTTTACTTGCACAACGCTTAGGCAAAACCCGCATCATTGCAGAAACGGGTGCTGGTCAACATGGCGTAGCGACAGCAACAGTATGTGCACTTAAAGGCCTCGAATGCATCGTG
>CALDUE010000155.1 GCA_937923485.1 uncultured Saprospiraceae bacterium | reverse complement strand
TCTTACCATACCGAACAGAGAAGTTAAGCCCTTTAGCGCCGATGGTACTGCCCCAAGCGGGTGGGAGAGTAGGTCGCCGCCGCCTTTTTTAACTAAACAATGGGTCGATTGCATTTTGCAGTCGGCCCTTTTGTTGTTTTGGTGGGACGTGAGATGAGAGACGTGGGATGCTTTAGGGACGCTAGCCAAATGTGGTCCGACCGCGTCCGCGTCCGCGGTCGACCGAGACATTATCATGGCGCTCACCGCATATTAATTCCCCCCATTGAATATTTATAAAGCACATTTGTAACGTACGCCAACGTTGCTCAAATGAATACTCCGCTAATTTTCTTCATGAGGCTAATTCAACCGCTGCTACTGGCTGCGGTCATTGCGTCGCTTATCCCCTCGGTTAGCTTCGGACAAGGAGACTACTTCCAACAAGCGACCAACTATCAACTTGACGTAAGGCTTGACCCTGAAGCTCATCTACTCACTGTCGCAGGTTCGTTGACCTATATCAATAATAGCCCAGATGCGCTTGATAGCATTCCCCTTCAGCTTTGGGCAAATGCATACAGTACTCGAGAAAGTACCTACGCCAAACAAAAACTTAGACTAGGCGATGTATCTTTTGAATACGCAGAAGAGGAAAGCCTCGGTGGCTATACTGAGATAAGCGTATCTGGTCCAGATGTAAAGCGGATCTACCAGCCTGAGCCCGAATTGCTATGGGTGGTTTTGGCGAAGGCTGTAAAACCAGGAGAGCGCACCTTCATCACAATGAGCTACACGCTCAAAGTTCCCAAGAGTTTTAGTCGAATGGGGCGCAAAGGCACATCTTACCAAATAACCCAATGGTATCCAAAACCTGCCTTGTACAACAAGGACGGATGGAACATTATGCCCTACCTAGACCTTGGCGAGTACTTCAACGATTTTGGTGACTATAAAGTGTCGATTACGCTTCCGCAAAACGGGATCGTCGCAGCTACAGGTGTTCCTTCCGATGAGCTCACACGGGACTTATTAAATACGAGGATTAGAGAATCTGTGGCAAATCCCGACACTGTTGGAATGTTGGGCTACGGCGCAGGTAGTTCGACCTTCTCTTTTGTGGCTGAAGGGGTCTCAGATTTTGCTTGGTTTGCAGATAGTAAGTTTCTGATTGATACGGCGCAGACTTCCCTTTCGGAAAAACGAATTACAGCCTTCACGTATTTCGGACTGCCAGAAGCAGAGCGCTGGGATACCTCAGCGATGCACTTGGCGAGAGCAGCACACTTTGCCGATAGCTTGATTGGACCCTATCCACACCCACAAGTCTCAGCGGTATCCGCACCACTGGGTGTAGGCGGAGGAATGGAGTACCCGATGATTACCGTCATTGGAGGAACTTCATCGAAGAAAGAACTCGACAGAGTGCTCGCGCACGAAGCCTTTCATAATTGGTTTGCCTTGGATGTTGCCACGAACGAACGTACACATGCATGGATGGACGAAGGACTTACGTCGTACGTCGAGAATCGATACATGAATCATTATTACCCAGGCAATAGCCGACTCGCAGATAATCTTCCGGAATTCATTGGGAAGAACTCTCCTCAAACGGGTAACTCACTTTTTCATGGAGGACTCGCCGCAGCGCTCCGCCAACCTGCACCTGATACGCACAGTGATAGTTTATCCTCAATTGGTTATGGATATGCGGCGTACAGCCAACCTCAACTGCTCTTTGATATGCTCGACTCATACCTAGGAGGAGATGAATTTGAAGAGAGACTACAAGCTTATTATTCAGCTTGGGGTGGGAAGCATCCTTCGCCACAAGACCTGCAAACTTCGCTTGGTGGGGAATCAATCAATTGGTTGTTTGACGACTTTATCTTAACTAGTAAACTTCCTAATTATAAAATTCAAGAAGTAACGGTTGATGGAGATAAATTGACCGCTATCGTCAGAAACAAAGGCGGGGTTATTAGTCCGTTTCAAATCGGGTTTGAAGATCAAGAGGGAGACTACGGCTATCTCGAATGGAGACCTGGTTTTGAAGGAACGCAAACCATCGAACTTACTGTCCCCTCAAATGCCTATCGTTTAGCGATCGATCCGCTCATGCTTACTCCAGAGGTGAAGCGAAGTGATAACTACTATCGATTAAGCGGTGTCACTCCTAAGCTTGAACCGCTCGGCGTCAACGTATTCACGAGCCTTGGCGATCCTTCAAAGAATGCACTAAACTTCATACCGGCACTTAGTTTTAATAGTGCAGATAATCTGCTCATCGGTTTTGGATTTCACAACTATCAGCCGATCATGCCGACGACACGGTATTATATTGTTCCATTAATTGCTACACGCGATGCTTCATTGAACGGGGTAGGATCGATCGCTCACAGTTTTTATAAACCTTTTGATCATTGGTTTAGAGAGATCGAAGTATCACTTAGTGTAAGGCGGTTTCACTACAATTACAACGAGGCATTCGATTTTAATGATCGATTTAATAGAATCACCGCAGGTGCAACTGTATTCTTAAAAGCACGAGAGGGGCTTCCGTTTGATAATTCAATATCCTTCAATCTTCATAACGTCAACCAACAGTTTGCCCGCGGAATCAGCGTAGCAACAGGAACGTTTGCTAAAGAGAGAAGAGATTATCGCATCGTGGAATTGGGATTTTCTTCAAAGAAGAAAGACCCTATCAAGCCGCTTTCATTCAATATTGATCTTCAAGCTGGTAGCGACTTTAGTCGCTTGTCTGGTATTCTGGATTACGGAGTACGCTACAGTGAGAATAATAAGTTTGTGCGGTTTCGTGCTTTCGCTGGAACCTTCTTCAATCGTAATCAGCCAGATCAGAACGTCTTCCTATTGCCAAATGGTACAACAGGCTTTTTAGCGAACCAATACGATTATACGTTTACAGAAAATATCATTGATCGTACTGGAGGTGGTGGTGCTAATCAAGTGTTCGTTCGTGACGGATCTCTAACCCTGCCTTTCCTGTTGCCTGTTCCATTTTCGGACAGCTGGTTGACGAGTGTTACTGTAACGGCGGATTTACCAGTGACTGTACCAATCTTAGGCTTGAGCGCTTATCTGGATGCAGCCGTGTATCCTGATACACGAACAGATCAGTCTGGGTCTGTTTTTCCGGTGACAGGAGGTTTTCGCGTAAGCTTGCCTGGGAATGTCTTTCACGTCTCTTTCCCAGTAATAAATAGCAGCTTTGTAAAAGAAGCTTTACCCTTTACAGTCGCAGATCCTAAGTATTGGGACCGTGTGAGTTTTAGTTTGGATTTGACGCCAACTAAAATTGATGCTTTGATACGGAGTATACGGGGCTAGGGGAGCAATAATACTTTATGAGTATGTGGCCTACCGTTCCTACTTTCGACCGCAGGGACGTTAGACCACGTCTACACAACCTATTCTGATGCAGTTGGTAAGGGTAGTCTTTCTACTTCACCGAGTGATTTATAGTGTAGGCATTTTCGCTGCTCAGGCTTGAGGTATTGCTGTGCGACCCGTTGCAGATCCTCAGTGCTAACCTTTGCGTAGATGGTCTCCTCCGTATTAATCAACTCAATATCACCGATGCCTTCATAGAAAGCAAGGTTTATCGCTTTGTTGACGATGCTTAACTCACTGAAGGCCATACTAGAATCGAGCTTGTTCTTCACTTTCTCCAGTTCGAGTCCAGGCACCAATTCGTTACGAAGTTCTTCCAATTGAAGAAGTATCGCTTCTTCGAGCGTTTCAAGAGACACATCTTCGCGAGGCTTCGCTTCAATCACGACCAATCCAGCATCGTGGGTGCCCGTCACGTAAGCATCGATTGTAGTTGCCAATTCTTGCTCTTTGAGCAAACGACGATACAGTCTACTCGACGGACCCTCAGCCAACACATCAGTCAACAGGTCGATCACGAAGAAGTCTGGATGCGTGCGGTGTGGCATCGCGAAGGTCATGTAAAGGCTGTCGAGCGCGACCCGTGCTTCTACAAGTTCGTGTTGCGCCTTACTTGTTGGTGCCTCGGCGTAAGCGATCCGCTCAGGGGTTTTACCGGAAGGTAGATGACCGAAATACTTCAAAACTTTCCTATAGACCTCCTCGGTGGTCACGTCTCCAGCAACGACCACGATCGCATTTCCAGCATGGTAAAAGCGTTCGTAAAAACTACGGACATCTTCCAAACTCGCCTCACTGATGTGCTCCGGCGTCAAACCGATTGTCGGCCAGCGATAAGGATGCTCCTTGTAGGCTAAGGCAGAAAGATGGTGCCAAGCATCGCCGTAGGGTTCGTTGAGGCAAGTCTCTTTAAACTCCTCAACTACTACTTTTTGCTGCACTGAAAGTGACTCTTCGTTAATGTTCAAATCAGCCATGCGATCAGCTTCCAACCAAAGTGCGGTGTCTAGGTTTTTGGCTGGCAAGGAGACGTAGAAATTCGTCAAGTCATTATTGGTGAAGGCATTGTTCTCACCTCCAGCCATTTGCAGCGGCTCATCGTAGTTGGGTGCGTTCTTGCTCCCGCTGAACATCAAGTGCTCAAAGAGGTGTGCAAATCCTGTACGGTCGGGGGATTCATTACGCGACCCAACATCGTATTGCACGCTCACTGCAGCCATCGGAGTAGAGTGGTCTTCGTGGACGATGAGCCGGAGGCCGTTGGGTAAAACGTAACGCTGGTATTGGATCATAGAGGAGTAACGCTAAGCACACAAAGGTAGGTGCTAAACCTTACCTTGCACGCATGGCTACGTTTACTCTCGGACCGCTACGCACCGATCTTAAGGTTTGTTCAAAAGCTCCTTCAATCAAGGTGGATACACCTGAGGGTATTGCGCTTCCGGTCGATTTTGAAGCACAGCCGGAGGATCAAAAAAGAAAGCA
>CALDUE010000154.1 GCA_937923485.1 uncultured Saprospiraceae bacterium | reverse complement strand
TACACATACGCCCGCACATTCCGATTCTCAACGAAATTCACGAAGGCCTGATTGGCTACGCGATTTCCGCCAGGAGTAGGGTAGTTGCCTGTAAAGTACCAGTCGCCATCATTATCAGGACCAGTGGCTTCGTGCAGACCTTCAATGGTCTGGTAGATCACTTCTACCTCACACTCCACGATGTCTGGAGTAATAATCTTGGCAATGCGATCACTGATTTGCTCGTAGGTGAACGTATTATAGAGCGCCTGGATGTGGTTGGTGCTTTTGCCTGAATCAGCAGGAGCCTTGAGGGCCTTCAAACAAGCACGATAGGTTTTATCGATCAGCTTGTCCTTGCCTGTTTCACGGAGTAGCGATATCAAAGCTTGGAAAGCTACGAAGTTGCCCATCTTGCTCATGTCGATACCGTAGCAATCTGGGTAACGAATCTGTGGAGCACTTGAGAGGACAACAATTCTCTTCGGCTTTAGACGAGCAACTGCATGAATGATTGAGTCGCGCAGTGTAGTACCGCGAACTATCGAATCATCGAGAATGACGATGGTGTCTTTGTTGTTGCGCACAACACCGTAAGTAGTGTCGTAGACATGGCTTACCATCTCGCCTCTACTCGCATCATCTGCGATGAAGGTGCGGAGCTTCTCATCCTTGACCACGAGTTTTTCAACCCGTACAGTCTGGGACATGAGCTTTTCCAGTTTATCACGCTTCAAATTCTTCGGCGAATTCAGGATACGCTCGAGTTTAATCTCATTGAGCTTGTCATTCATGCCTTCAACAAGACCGTAAAAGGCTGTCTCGGCAGTGTTTGGAACGTAGCTAAATACGGCGTTCTTCAAATCACCATTTAAGGTGTCGAGCACTTGGTCGACCATTTGCGCGCCCAATTGCTTGCGCTCGCGGTAAATCTGCCAATCTGTGCCACGGCTGAAGTAGATCCGCTCAAACGAGCATCCAGTGCGGACTTCGGGCTGAATAATTTCTTTTTCAGAAACATTGCCATTTGCTCGGATGATGAGCGCGTGACCTCGAGTTAATTCATGTATCGTAGAGCGGTGAACACCAAACGTGGTTTGTAATGCAGGTCGCTCACTCGCCATAGCCACTACTTCATCATCTTGGTAGTAGTATGCAGGACGTATGCCGTTTGGATCGCGCATCACGAAAGCATCGCCATGGCCGATCAAACCGCCCATCACATAGCCTCCGTCCCACTTCTTCGAGGCGCGCTTGAGAATGCGCTCGATGTCCATGTTCGCGAAGATCTTCTTGTTGATTTCCTCGTGTTCGGTCGTTTCGTCCTTGTAATAGCTGTGCAGACGAGAAACTTCATCATCGAGGAAGTGGCCAATCTTCTCCAATACCGTAACCGTATCACTCATTTCCTTCGGGTACTGGCCGAGGTCGACGAGCTGCCCAAAAAGTTCTTGAACGTTGGTGAGGTTAAAGTTTCCTGCAACCACCAGGTTTCTGCTGATCCAGTTGTTCTGACGAAGAAACGGGTGACAGCTTTCGATACTATTGCGGCCGTGTGTGCCATAACGCAGGTGGCCCATCATGAGCTCGCCAGCGTAAGGGTAGTTCGCCTTGAGCGATTCTACATCGTGCAGCTGCTCTTGGCTCAAGCCTTCAAACTCTTTGAAAACCGAGTTGAACACCTCACGAATTGGGTGATCACCATTGGAGCGTTTGCGAGATATATACCTCGTCCCTGGAGCAGGATTGAGCTTTATGGTGGCGATACCGGCACCATCTTGACCTCGGTTGCGCATCTTCTGCATAAGCAGGTGCAGCTTGTTAAGGCCATAAAAGGGAGTACCGTATTTCTCGACATAGAAGTCAAGAGGCTTAAGGAGACGGACTACGGCAAGTCCACACTCATGCTTAATCGAATCACTCATGCTAGCTGTCTGTGCTGGAAGAGTAGGAAGAAAGGCTGACTGCTCACGGTCAACTCTAAAACAAAGATATAGTTATTCTCTGCCCTTAGCTTGTCATTTCTTGCGTTACTCACAGTTGTGAAGAGTTGGTCATCTTCGTTGCAGAATAACGATGAGTTTAGACCTCCTATTCTAAGATTCGCGGAGAACCTTCATCACCCATTTGTCAAGTAAAGTTTCACCGACCGATGTGCTTGCTGCTGACAATACTTCAAGTTGCCTGAGTTGGTCGATAGCTTCGTTCAAATTCAATTCCGTTTGAGATACGCAAATCCCTTCTCCTTTGATACTGAGTGACTTACCTAGCCAGTTCTGCTCGGGCTGTCCAGGGGTAGGAACGTAGATCGCCCTTCGATGTAAGGCGTTAAGATCCATGACAGTTGTGTAGCCTGGCCTTGTCAGGATGATTTCAGCTTTCGCCAAAACTTCAAGTAACGCTTCTGCGCCGAGGTAGTCATAAACTTCGAGTAACCTTCTATTGGTAGATAGGGAGGCTAGTAGTTTGGGATTCAGTTTTGGGGCATCCTGAGGTAGGCCTCTGACAAGCACTATTTTTTCCTTTAACGGGAGCTGAGCCAGTGCCTGAATGAGTTGCATCTCAAGCTTAGTTCGCTGAGGTTCGGGGCCGGAAAGCACGACGGCCATTCCAATTGATTTTTCGCCGACTGTAGCCCTGCCATCTCGATTAGCAAAGCGACTGATTGGGCCGATATAGCTGGTGGGCGTCTTTGGGTGCGCCGCACTCATATCTCCTGCTAGGCGCGGTGAAGATGCCACGTCGGGCACAACTACTTGATCGAATTTGGCTAGGAGTCTATAGTTGAGGAAGTTTCCAAGCTTTCGCGAAAACCAATTTCGAATAGGCAAATGCACTTGATGTGTCATTATAGCTGAAGGAACGCCTTCTATTCGGCAACCAAAGCGATTGTCGCTTAGGATAAAGTTGTAGGAGAAATGCTCATGCAAATCCGCTACGGCCTTCGCTTCACGAACAATAGCTGTTGCCATTTGTGGCCCACCAAGTACCATATTGACCGAAGCCGAGGACGTCGGATACCTGATGCCATAACTCGGTAGTTCATGAATGATACTTTCCGCTGGAAGTTCTGCGCGCAGCAATTCCAAGGCTTGACCGTCGCTTGCCCAGTGAATCTCAACAGTTCTAGCTTGGGCAGCTCCTGTTTTGGCGAAAGCTGAAGCTATTGGAAGACAGCGCGTTGCATGACCTAGGCCCCAGTTCAAAGGAGCGATAAGGATGCGAAACGGCTTTGCAGTCATGATTTTTCTTGGACAGTAGTCTTAAACTTCAGACATCCTTATCTCTTCGCCGTTTTGATCGAAGAAGGTGTACTCAGTTAAGCCCAAATCATCTCGACTAACTAGTCGAAGCCATGTCTGGTGACGCCATAGCCAACGCATCTGGTGATTCGGAAATCCTTTGCTAAGGAATGCCTCTACAAAAGGATGCACGTGCAGCGTGAGTTTTGCCTTTGGCCTTGAGTTCAGCAAGTTAACGAGATCGCGTTCGATCTCATCTGTTACAAGTTCTGTCGGGTTGACTTCTCCGGTCCCATTGCAAGAAGGGCAGGTCTCGGCGGTACTTAGTTTGAGTGCAGGTCTAACGCGTTGGCGTGTAATCTGCATAAGACCGAACTTACTAAGTGGCAGGATGGTGTGTTGAGCACGATCACCGTCCATGAATCGACGCATTTCTTTGTGGAGCAGTTGGCGATGCTCTGCGTTTTTCATGTCGATAAAGTCAATGACGATGAGCCCGCCGATATCACGTAGGCGAAGTTGTCTGGCGATTTCTCGCGCAGAATCCATGTTGACTTTAAGGAGCGCCTCTTCATGATTGCGGCCCATCTTGTTGCCAGAGTTGACGTCCACGACATGCATCGCTTCGGTTCCTTCAATGACGAGGTAGGCACCAGATTGAATGGTTACTGTCTTGCCAAAAGAAGCTTGAATTTGACGCTTGACGGCATTCGCATCGAAGATGTCTCGCTGACTTTTGTGTAGTTTGATGATGTCCAAACGATCGGGCGCAATGGCTTCCAGGTAGGTATGAAGCGTGTCGTACATCTCTTCGGTGTCGACTACTACGCGGTTAAAATCGTCACTAAGTAGATCTCTGAGTAGGCTGGAAGTTTTGTCTAGTTCGCTCAACAATTTTGTCGGAGCTTTCGCTTTGTGTAGCTGCTTGAAGATGTCATCCCACTGGTTGGTGAGGTAGTTCATCTCTTCGATCAATTCATCGGCGCCTTTGCCTTCTGCGGCGGTACGAACGATGACCCCGCAGTTCGCTGGCCGTATGCTGGTAACCAATTCTTTGAGTCGCTTGCGCTCTTCTGCCGTTCCGATCTTCTTAGATACGTTGACGGTTTTGCCGAAAGGCGAAAGGACCATGAATCGACCTGGCAAATTGATCTCCGCAGAAAGTCGAGGACCCTTAGTGGAAATTGGCTCCTTCGAAATTTGAAAAAGAACATCTTGCTTTGGCTTTAGAACCGCCGCTATTTTTCCTCCCTTGTCGATATCAGCTTCACGCTTGAATTTATCGAGTTTTGAAGTTTTGAAGCTGCCATTGACCGCGCCATTGGCGTATTTGATCATGGAATTTAACTGCGGACCGAGGTCGGTATAATGCAGGAAAGCATCCTTTTCGTGACCAATATTGACGAATGCAGCATTGAGTCCGGGGTTTAGCTTGCGAATTCTGCCGAAGTAGATGTCACCGACAGAAAACTGCGCATCGAGCTGCTCATGGTGCAATTCGACGAGTCGACCGTCCTCTAAGAGCGCTATTTCGACAGAATCTTCTAAGGACTTAATGATGAGGTCGCGTTCAATGCGAGGTGCTACTACGCGCTCTTTCCTAGGTGTCCTAGGTTGAGACTTTTTGGTAACGGTATCGTTATCGGCCATGGAGAGGTGGGGTGCAAGCAAAGAGAGCCCAGCCGATGGCATGCACCGACTGGGTTCTCGAAGAGGATTAAATTAGCTAAAAGCTGGAAGGAGCCAAAGCTCGCTATCTAGCGTGTGCTAGTTCTTCTTCTTCTTGTGGCGGTTCTTACGAAGGCGCTTCTTACGTTTGTGAGTTGCGATCTTATGACGCTTACGTTTCTTTCCGCAAGGCATAGGCTGTGGATTTAGGTCGTTTTTAAATTGTCTTATTGAGGTTACAACGTTCGACAAGCTTTTTCCGCAGAAGCTGCTAGTTCTTGGTTGCCCGTTCGGCGCGCTGCCTCGGACAAGAGGCACTGAGCTGTCCGGTTATCAGGTTCAAGTTCGGTAGCTCGGGTCAATCGCCCCAGCGCCTTATCGTTCTGATTAGTTTGCAAAGCTAACCTTCCTAGCTGATTTAATACAGTAACATCGTCAGGATTCTCTTTATTTAAGTCAAGGAGCATCCTGATTCCGCGCATTGGGTTACCAGCAGGAGGATTATCGGTGTAGTGTAGCGCGAGGTTAACTTTATGTGTCGAGGATTCTGGTGCGAGTGAGATAGCATTCTCATACGCAGGTAATGCATGCTCGTTGCAGAAGTCTCTTTGTTTTGCCGAAAGGCTATCAGCTCTCAAGCAGAGTGTATAAGTCGTAGCTGCCAAGCCCCAAGTGGTATCACTAGGGATGAGGTTGGCTATTTCCTCCGCGTAATGGCCTGCGATGGCGGGATTGCCAATGCGGTACCAAGCTCCTGAAAGCTGTTTGAGAAGTTCAACTTTGCGAGAATCAGATGTGGCGCCAGAAAGCATTTTCTCGAATCCGTGGATTTCAGCTTCTTGGCGCGCGTCCAAACCGGAAGAAGCTTCTCGAATTAATGCATTCGCACTAGTGGAACTCATGTTAGAGACGCGAATGGAGTCAACTCCTCTCATTCCAGGCGGTCGGCGTTCTAGTCCCCAATAAAGAAGGGCAAAGAGGGCAGCGCCTGCTCCAAGTAAAATCCACTGGGTGCGGTTCATACCGCTTAGGACTCTTCGCTAGGAAGCGAGTGGACCTTAGTTTTCACTTCATCCACAAACGTTTTGGCTGGTTTGAATGAAGGGATATAGTGCTCAGGAATGACAATTGCTTCATTCCGCTTGATGTGACGGCCTACTTTTTCGGCTCGGCGCTTAATGACAAAGCTTCCAAAACCACGGACGTAAACATTCTCACCTGAGGAGAGACTACCTTTTACTTCCTTAAAAAATTCCTCGAGTGTAACGAGGACATCAACTTTGGCTACACCAGTTTTTTCTGAGATGGCAGCTACGAGATCTGCTTTACGCATGTTAAGAGATTGGTTCTGAGCAACTAAAATAAATTGCTCGATTTGGGGAGACGGCGCGCAAATGTCGCCAAAAATTTAATGTTAGACCAACAAAAATTCAAGCAATTTGTCAGTAGGCGGTAACATAGCTTTGAACTGTAAACTATAAGCCATTTCGGAAGGATTGCTTCTATCTTCGGGGCTAAGCAAATCACGTATTACCAATGTTACAGTCAATGACGGGTTTTGGTCGAGCGAGCGCCCAAGTGGGGGAGGTCGTCGTCCAAGTTGAAATAAGAGCTTTGAACGCCCGTCAGACGGACATTCGTTTCAAAATGCCAATGGTGTACCGTGAGCTAGAGTCACCGATGCGAACGCTACTGCAGCAGCAGGCTTTTCGAGGAAAAATTGATGTCCTGGTTGAGCGAAAAGATGCTCAAGGGGGAGACTTAAGCCAAGGTATCAACCAACCACTTTTTCAGCGATATCGCAAACAATTAATAGCACTTGTCCCGGCCTTGGCTGACAATGAGGCAGGTTTGGTGGCTTCTGTGCTGCGCTTGCCCAACGTGGTCGGTACCACTGAAACGGAACTTACAGAAATAGAAACGGAGAAGTTGCAAGAAGCTTTCAATGTCGCCCTCCAAGATTTTTTGGCTTTCCGCCACAGCGAAGGGGAGTCACTTACTGCCGATCTTGCGCTTCACGCCAATGCCATTGCAGATGCGATCTCAGGATTGGAAGCCTTTGAAGCTATCCGCATCGCAAAAATGCGCAAACGGCTAGAACGGTTGATTGAGGAAAATTTGACAGGCTCCGCCGTTGATCAAAGTCGCTTAGAGCAAGAGGTGCTTTTCTATTTGGAGAAAATCGATATTTCTGAGGAGAAGGTTCGCCTAGGCCAACATTGCATCTTTTTTATTGAAAAGCTAGAAGACAGTGATCCTGAAAAAGGTCGCAGGCTCAATTTCATCGCTCAAGAAATGGGAAGGGAAATAAACACCTTGGGAGCGAAGGCTTATTCGAGTGATATTCAGCGTGTCGTAGTGGGCATGAAAGAAGAACTTGAAAAAATCAAAGAGCAGATCGCCAACATCGTGTAATGATCGCTTAGGTTTGTACCTAGATGCAAGACAAGTTATTTCCCAAGTCTGATGCGGTTCGACCAGCGGTCACGAAACCAGCGCCTTCTGGCAAAATTTTGGTGCTCACGGCCCCAAGTGGTGCGGGGAAGACCACCTTGGTGCATCACCTACTGGAGAAGTTTCCCGATAAATTGGCATTCAGCGTCTCAGCGACTACCCGTGCTCCGCGTCCATATGAGGAGCATGGCAAGGACTACTATTTTTTGTCGAAGCTAGACTTCAAAGAGCGAATAGCCTCAGCAGAATTTCTGGAGTACGAAGAAGTTTATGAAGACCAGTTTTACGGGACCTTGCGTTCCGAGATAAGTAGGATATGGCTTGAAGGCAAAGCTGTAGTCTTCGATGTGGAAGTGAAGGGCGCCACAGCAATAAAGGCAGCCTATCCAGATGCTGCTTGTGTGGTATTCATCTCACCTCCGAATCCCGAAGTACTTTTTAATCGGCTTCGAGCACGAGGAACGGAGGATGAAGATTCACTAAAGAAGCGAATCGCAAGGGCGAAAGAGGAATTGATGTACCGAGATCGCTTCGATTACGTGTTGGTTAACGATGACTTGGCTGAAGCAAAAAAAGGAGCAGAAGAACTTACCTTATACTGGTTGGGACAGTAAGCGGTGATCTACGAGTATTAATTCGACACAGGGCATCAAGGCTTGTATTGGCCACCGCTTAAGTTCTGAATTTACTTCGCGCCTACGTAGGCAATACACTTCAACTCAACACAAATTGGACGTGGAAGACTATCAATACCCACGGTAGTACGCGTCGGGCGCACCTCGCCAAAATGCTCAGCGTAAAGTTTGTTGAAGGCAACGAAGTCTCTTTCCATGTTGGTTAGAAAGACCGTGACATCTACCAAATCTTCCCACTTCGATCCATTCGATTCGAGTGCGGCTTTGATGTTCGCAAAGACCTGAAGGGTTTGTGCTTCGAAGTCGAACGCTTCGTGTTGACCGTATTGATTGAGTCGTTGTCCAGGAACTTCGTCCGTTTCAGGGTTTCGTGGACCCATTCCGCATACAAAAAGTAAATCTCCGGCACGTTTGGTCATCGCGTATGCGCCTACAGGTTTTGGTGTTGCCATGAGGGCTAAAGTAACTGAAGCAATTAGTTTGGAAGGGGCCTATTATCTCTTTTGCAGCTGTTTAAATTCTAGTGCCCAGTAGAATAGCTAAGAACTACCTTTGGTACGTGCGAATTCCCCGATTTCTGCGTATCAGCCACAACACGAAGATTCTCACGTTGCGTACGTGCGCGTACCTATTGCTGACAAGTCTTTTGATCGGCACGATTGGTTATAAGTACATCGAAGGCTATACGGTAGGGAATGCATTATACATGTCGGTCATTACGATATCTACCGTGGGTTTCGGCGAAATTAGACCGATGTCTCCAATGGGAAGGCTTTTCACTTCTGGTTTTGTCATCGTCAACCTCGCCATCACTGCTATTTTCGTCTCAACCCTTACTCAGCATCTTCGAGACGGGGGTATCGTCTTTAAGCTTAGGAACTACCTCATGAAAGAAGAAATTACTAATCTGAGTAACCATGTCATTGTGTGTGGAGCAGGGCGCTATGGACGAGAAATTATTGATCAGTTGGAGGACAGCGAAGAGCAAGTTCTATTGATCGAGCGAGACCAGAGTCACATTGATCAGCTTACCGAACGCCATCCAAGGCTACTCTATATTCTAGCTGACGCAACAAACGATGAAGCCTTGCTCCAGGCGGGAATTCTGAAAGCGAAAACTTTAATGGTAACGCTTGGAGATGATTCCGATAACGCTTTCACGGTGCTTTCGGCACGTCAGGTATGTAATCGAAGGGAAGCATCGATTCCACCGCTCAACATTATCGCAAGGGTTTATAAAGCCGAAAACAGAGCTAAACTTATGCGCGTCGGTGCTGATCACGTCATTCAGCCAGAACAGATCGGTAGTTTTTACATGGCAACCCTTGTCAAAAAACCCTCGGCAGTCGAGTTTTTCACTTCACTTGCAAGTGGTGAAAGTGCAGAGGTTGGATTTGAGGAAATCCCGTACAAAAAGCTACCTGCAACACTTCAGGGGAAATCGCTTCTTGATATGGATCTGAGGAGGAAAACGGGTGTAAGTGTTGTCGCCATGAGGTATCCAGATGGGCACTACGTTGTCAATCCCGACCCAACGTCCAAGTTGGTTAAAGGCACAAGTTTAATTGCTTTAGGTGATGCCGAACAATTAAAGAAGTTGTCTTCGATAATTGGATAAGTTTTATCCTTCAAGGCATAAGGTATCATACCTATGATTTGGTATAAAAAGCAAACCCCTCCCCGAAGGGAAGGGCCTACCAATAACAGTCTCCAATCGAGACATTGAGGTAGACTTACGTCGCCTCAACACGAGACATCGCACATACATGCGCTGGTTTCTATTCAATTATGACGCTTAAGGTCGTAACAGATAGCAGTTATTGGTAGGCAAACACAGATAATGCTGGTAGACAATTATCAATATGTTTGGGAGACATGATTGCTTTTCGAAGCCACCTCGTACCAAATTCGAGGCGATGGAGCTATTGGATATTACGGGATAAAAGCTTACATTATGCTTCACTGCAATGCGGGGCAAACTTACACGAAATTGTGAGACTTCCAACAAGGACTTTGGAAATTCGGCTCATAAAATTGATACAACTGTATCAATTTTTTAATGGTAGGATAAAGCCAAGCAAGGCGAGGACGCAATTCTCTTCCGTCAACGTGTAGCTGCTTCGGAAGTTATCGACTTTAAATCATTTCGAAAGTTGACGGAGTTGTCTCAATTCTGCATGCAACTCTCTCATTCTTCTGCGCATATGCATGATCGTAGCAACGCCATTTGCATTGATTTCTAGCTCAACCATCAACCTAAGCATGGCACGAAATTCTTCGCAATCTGCTTCGGCAATTAAAACACGATCAGCATTCAGTCGACGCGTATCCACCAATTCAAGGTGTATTAAATCTTCAATTATTCTTGGATCCACAGGCTCTCCATACACGAGCTGTTCTATTTCTATGTATTCCATCATCTAGGTGTTTTTCTTACGTCTCACTGCAGCTGCTTGACTCAATAAATCTCGCTCCTCCGCTGCTATGTTTTGCGGCAGCGTGACTTCAATTTTGATATATAAATCACCTCGACCGCTCATTTTATGTACTGGAACGCCTTTGCCTTTTAGACGAATGAGTTCACCATTCTGTGTTTCAGGTTTTAGCGTAAAGCGAATAGGCCCATCAGGCGCGTTATATGAAATCTTCCCTCCGAGTAATGCATCATAAAAGTCTACGGGTACCGAAGCATACAAATCGCTTCCTTCCCTTCTCATCCCTTCAGGCATGACAATGTCGAAAGTGAGATAGAGATCACCTTTTACTCCATTTTGAGCTTGTGCTCCTTGTCCTTTTATTCT
>CALDUE010000153.1 GCA_937923485.1 uncultured Saprospiraceae bacterium | reverse complement strand
ACGTACAGTCTTTTACCTTGCCGTCATGGCTGAACCTGTTGAACCAATCCGTCTTACGCAATATTCTCATGGAGCTGGCTGCGGCTGTAAAATTGCTCCAGACGTGCTTTCAAAGATTATCGGTAATAGTGGTACTGCTGGGAATTTTCCGGGCTTACTCGTTGGAAATGCGGAGCGTGATGATGCCGCAGTCCTTAGTCTAGGTGATGGTACGGCACTCATTTCTACTACTGACTTCTTCATGCCGATTGTTGATGATCCATTTACGTTCGGAAAGATTGCAGCTACCAATGCAATCTCTGATGTTTACGCGATGGGTGGCAATCCGTTATTGGCAATTGCTATTCTAGGTTGGCCAGTAGATAAGCTCGCGCCTGAAGTCGCAGGGCAAGTGATTGCGGGAGCAAGAGCTACATGCGAAGAAGCTGGAATCCCCCTTGCTGGCGGTCACTCTATCGATAGTCCTGAGCCGATTTTTGGTTTGGCCGTAAACGGAAGAGTCGACGAGAAAAATCTAAAGCGAAACGGTGGAGCAAAAGTGGGTGATCTGCTTTTCATCACTAAAGGGTTGGGAGTCGGCATTTTAGCGACTTCTCAAAAGAAAGGAATTTTGAAAGAAGAGCACGCGCATATTGGTCCAGACAGTATGACGCAGCTGAACAAGATCGGTGTTGATCTTGCCCAAATCTCAGGAATTCACGCCATGACAGATGTCACTGGATTTGGATTACTCGGTCACCTTTCTGAGATGTGTGAGGCGAGCGATACATCTGCAGAAATCGATTTCGATGCCGTGCCTTTGCTCCACGAAACTGCTATTGTTGAGTATTTACGAGCAGGTGCAAGTCCAGGAGGTACTAAGCGAAACCTTCGCAGCTACGGTGCTGGTCTGGGCGAGATGACCGAGGAACAGCGTTACCTCCTAGCCGATCCCCAGACGAGTGGGGGACTGCTAGTGGCTGTTGATCCTAGCGATGTTGATGCGGTTAAGGCGGTTGGTGCGAAGTATGGATTGACCTTAAGTCCGATTGGAAGAATTACGGACAGAGGGGCTAATATGATTGAGTTGAGTTAGGGGTGTGAGGAAATAATTTGAAATTTACCTTTTCTAGTGAGGATGGTGTCAACAGGTTTTGGAGGCATTTTTCATATGGTGATCTTCGAGATGTGAAATTCTGAACTGTGGTATGTGTCTGGTGTTGTAAACACCCGACAGATATGGGTTTGTTGTAATATGAGGTTTTGGCCATTGTAACTTTTTGTCGGTTGTTGGAAACATCCGACAGATAAGAATTTATCTTAATATGAGGATATGTCCATTGCAGTTTCTTGTCGGTTGTTGGAAACATCCGACAGATGGTAGATTTCTTTAATATGAAAATTTGTGTTGGAGGTACTTGTCTGGTGTCGTAAACACCCGACAGATGGTGGTTTAGTGTAATATGTTGGTCTGTCCGTTGCAGCTTGTTGTCGGTTGTTGGAAACATCCGACAGATATGGATTTGTTGTAATATGAGGTTTTGGCCATTGCAGCTTTTTGTCGGTTGTTGGAAACATCCGACAGATGGTGGTTTTCTCTAATATGAAAAATTGTCCATTGCAGCTTGTTGTCGGTTGTTGGAAACATCCGACAGATAAGGATTTGTCGAATATGAAAATCAGTCTTAGCAACTACTTGTCGGTTGTTGGAAACACCCGACAGATATGAATTTTAGATAATATGTATCTCAGCCTCCGTAGCCACTTGTCCGCTGTCGTAAACACCCGACACATATAAGTTTATCGTAAAGTCAATCTCCAACCCTACCGATTCCTATTCACCTGAGACCATCCCACCTCAATGAGATTCAACCAAACTAGAGCGCCTGTGCAGAGTACAGAAGCCGCGCTCAAGATCAACGCTCCTCTGAATACCTATGTGAATTTCCTATTTGACCGCCCTGTATCGTCCTTATCTGAGCGTCCCTGTATCGTCCCTATCCGAGCGTCCCAAACGCATTCAAAATTCCAACTCAAAAAGGCTGCCGACGAAGTCACAGACTTCCCGTAGAATTGCGGGATTCAAAATTATGTTAGCGTTATGCGCTAACAATTTGCTTCCCCAAAAACTCCTGCGCCAAGGCCAAAAAGTTCCGAGAACCCTTACTCCCCGCATCATACAAGATCACCGGAACGTGCAAATTTGGAGCCTCACCAATCTTTGAATTCCGGTGAATGATCGTCTCATATACCTGCGTACCGAAGTGCTCTTTCACCTCGTCAACCACGATTTTGGCCAAGCGTAGACGTCGGTCAAACATTGAAAGCAGGATGCCCTCAATTTCCAATTTCGGATTCAACTTTTGCTTCACCACGCGGATGGTGTTCTGTAATTTCCCCAGACCTTCCAACGAGAAAATTTCGCACTGAACGGGGATCAATACCGTATCCGCAGCCGTCAAGGCATTTACAGTCACCAGACCTAAAGACGGCAGGCAATCGATGAAGATGTAGTCATATTCATCGCGAACCTTTTCGATCACTTCTCTCAACAGGTACTCGCGTCCAATTTTTGAAACGAGTTCAACTTCGGCACCAACCAAGTCGATCGAACTCGGCAAAACGTCCAAATTCGGTGTTTCGGTCTCCAGAATCGCATCCTTTGGAGCGACATTGTCGATCAGACAATCATAAAGGCTGTATTCGATATCTTCAGCCTGCACACCAACCCCGCTCGTAGAATTTCCTTGTGGATCGGCATCGATCAAAAGCACCTTCGCTTCAAGCACAGCTATACAGGCGCTAAGGTTGATGGCAGTGGTGGTCTTGCCAACACCTCCTTTCTGATTTGCAATTGCGATAACTTTGCCCATGAAGGTTGAAGGATTTGAGACTGCGAAAGTACAATATCTTAGGCTAGTCTCGACACGCTCCTTACACGCAATATGTTAGTTTCATCTGACCTTTGTTAGACCTTTTTAGCGCTAAGTTCGTTAGCCTGTAAGACAGCTATTTATAATTCGCTTTTCAGCAAAACACCATGATCGTAATCGTACAAGGCTCTAACCGTAAAGGAAATCTGACCCGTCCGTTTGTTGAGTATGCTGCTGACTACCTAAATGAAAAAGGTGAAGCTTGCGTCATCCTCGATCTGGAGCACCTTCCTTCTGATGTGCTACATTCTGAGATGTATGCCGAGGGAGAAGAGCATTACTTTCTAGATCAAGCAGCTGCCGAAATGCGTAAAGCCGGCCGCTGGATCTTTGCATTTCCAGAGTACAACGGAAGCTATCCTGGAGGATTGAAAGTCTTTATAGACGCGCTTAGCGTTCGTGACTACAAGACTCTTTTCGGGGGTAAAACGGCAGGACTAATCGGAACATCTAGCGGGAGAGCAGGCAATTTGCGAGGTCTTGATCACTTCAACGGAGTTCTCAACCACCTCGGAACAACAGTGATGCCTCAATCCTTACCGATGAGTATGATTGATGCGCTTATAGATGAGGGCGGAAACCTAACGAATGAAGCAGCTCAAAAATCTGTATCGGAGTTTCTAGATAGATTTCTTGCTTACACCTCTGAGCATGCAAGTGTCAATGCTTAATGCTTGGCTGACTCAGACACCTTTCCACTATCCATCGTAAACACTCGATCACTCAATTGAGCTAACTCGTTGTTGTGCGTCACAATGATAACGGTCTGATTAAAGTCTTTCCGCAGTCTGAAAAGCAAATTGTGCAAGTCTTCGGCATTATCGCTATCTAGGTTTCCCGTAGGTTCATCAGCTAGGATAACACTGGGATTATTGATGAGTGCGCGAGCTACCGCAACCCGTTGTTGTTCACCTCCAGAGAGCTCACGCGGGCGATGTTCCAAGCGATCACCAAGTCCCAAATATTCGAGCCACTTCTGGGCAGATTTGTTGGCTTCCGTTTCAGAAACACCTTTAATGTAGGCCGCCATTGCTGCGTTTTCTAGCGCTGTAAACTCTGGTAGCAAATGGTGAAATTGAAAGACGAAGCCGAGTTTCTCATTGCGAAAAGAGCTCAGTTGTTTTGGCGAAAGCCCAAAAGGCTTGACACCCCCTATCACGAGTTGACCTACATCAGGTGTATCGAGCGTCCCGAGGATGTGGAGTAGGGTCGATTTTCCCGCCCCGCTTGAACCAACTATGGCTGCCATTTGTCCTTCTTGAATTCGAAGATCTAAGTTTTGGAGAACGTGTAAGTCACCGTAAGATTTGGAGATTCCAGTAGCCTCAATCATGGCTGCAAAGTAGCTTGTTTCGCGGTGTACATTCGCGCCTCAATTGAGAATTATGGCAGAAGCAATTCGTGTGTTCAAATTTGGTGGAGCTTCCGTGCGCAATGCAGCGGGTGTTCGCAACGTCGGTAAGATCATTTCCACATTCGGCAATGGGCCGTTGGCAGTGGTTGTTTCCGCAATGGGAAAGACTACAAATGCCCTTGAGGAGGTGGTTTCAGCTTTCGCCAAAACCAATAATGCCGCAGCAACTACGAAGCTTACTGAAATCAAGCAACACCACTATGATGTCGCGCGCGAATTGCTTGGTGACGAGCATGGAGTCTATGCACAACTCAACGATGCTTTCGTCGAAGTAGAGTGGCTTCTCGAAGAACCGTTTGACCAGAAATACGACTACGTCTACGACCAAATCGTCAGCATCGGGGAGGTCGCTTCTTCCATACTTTTAAGTGCTTACCTGCAATCCGCGGACATCAACGCCAAGTGGTTCGACGCGCGCGGATTAATCCGAACCGATGGCCTCCACCGTGAAGCATGGGTGGATTGGGCGAATACCGAGAAATTGGTCAATACCCAAGTTCGGACAGCTTTGGATGCAGGTCATATCGCTGTGACTCAAGGCTTCATCGGTTCGACCTCAGACAATGAAACGACCACTCTTGGCCGTGAAGGATCCGATTATTCTGCGGCCATCTTGAGCTACTGTCTCGACGCAGAATCAATGTCTATCTGGAAAGATGTTCCAGGCGTTTTGACCGCCGATCCAAGACTGTTTGACCACGTCACCAAGATCGATCACCTCAGTTATCGCGAGGCCATCGAGATGACCTATTACGGTGCAAAAGTCATTCACCCGAAGACGATTAAGCCACTGCAAAACAAGGCGATTCCGCTTTACGTCAAGAGCTTTATCGACCCTGAAGGTTCTGGAACGCGTATCAATGCAAATGCGCCAATGACCTATCCTCCAATCATTACCGTGGAACGCGACCAAGCCTTGATTCAGATCTCCACCAAAGACTTCAGTTTCGTCGCTGAGCATCACCTCAAAGACCTGTTCAACCAGATTGCAGATTACCGTCTGCAGGTCAACATGATGCAAAATTCAGCGATCTCTTTCTCGATCTCGGTCAACGACCAAGAGGACCGCGTCGATCAGTTTGCAAAGGCACTAGAGGA
>CALDUE010000152.1 GCA_937923485.1 uncultured Saprospiraceae bacterium | reverse complement strand
TTTTACTCCAAAACAGCCCGTTATGTTTTACAAAAAATCACATGTGTAATCGACTGACAAGCAATTTCCCGTAGAAAGCAAACCGTTCACTCAGTGAAGAATACCGCTTCCTCATCAATTTGGACACCTAGCACAGGTTTTGGCGGAAGCTGAAAAAAATCAATAGAAGGTAATTTTTTAATACCCACTACCCAATTTTTAGTAGTGAGCTTGCAATCGCCCCCGATCAAGCTTTACTTTTGATGGCTCTTGGGGGATTTACGTTCGCCTACGATAGACACTTTTCTCAATTCTACTCTATGTCTCAAGATCAATCCGTTACGACCCGTTATTCAGATAGCGAGCTAGCAGAATTTAAGGCTATCATTAATAAGAAGCTGACTTATGCAAAGGATGACTTGAAGTTTTACCTTGACTCCTTAAAGGAGATGTCTGACAATCCAGACAATAAAGTGAAAGGTCTGGATGACGGTTCTTCTTCCACCGAGGTGACGAGGCTCAATACCTTAGCGAGTCGGCAGCAGAAGCACATCAAGCATCTCGAAAATGCCTTGCAGCGTATTGAGAGTAAGACCTACGGAGTGTGTCGAGAAACAGGAACATTGATTCCTAAAGACCGACTTAGGGCAGTGCCACATGCGACTTTGAGCGTCGAGGCGAAGCTATCACGCTGATTTACGCTGCGATACGCACGACTTTTTGAACGTTCTCCAGATTTGATAGAGATTGCTACGCTCGTTGATAGAATCTAACGTTCATTTGTAGCTGATCCTATCTACCCTGCGTGAAGCGTTCTCATATCGTCATACTTGTAGTTTTTCTGGTCTTAGTCATCGATCAGGCTTCCAAGATTTGGGTCAAGACCAATATGGTCTATGGCGCCGAATTTTCAATTTTCGGACTTGAGTGGGCGAAAATTCATTTTGTAGAGAATCCAGGGATGGCTTTCGGAATTACCTTTGGAGGCGAGTACGGCAAGTTAGCGCTCAGCCTTTTCAGGGTATTAGCCGTTGGCTTTTTAGTGTACTTGATACGGCAGCTTATTCAGGAGAAGGTGAAAACCGGCCTGCTCATCTGCTTTGCACTTATCCTTGCAGGTGCCATTGGCAATATTATCGATTCTGCCTTTTACGGTCTGGCATTCTCTGAAAGTGGCTATCATCATCCAGCCTCCTTCCTTCCAGCTGAGGGAGGTTACGGGACGTTTCTGCACGGTAGGGTGGTCGACATGCTCTATTTCCCCATGTTCGAGGGCTATTTCCCGAGCTGGTTTCCTGTATGGGGCAATCAATATTTCTTGTTTTTTAGACCTGTATTCAATATTGCGGATGCGGCGATCTCTGTTGGGGTTTTCGCGCTGTTGATGCTTTACCTCAGCTTCTTTAAGGATGATGGGCCCATTTCTCAAGTAATTACGAAAGGGAATGTCGGCAATGCGGAGGCGGAATTGCCAGTTGCAGAAGAGGACTTTAACTCACCAATAGAAGGAGATGAAAAGACAGCGTAACCTCGTGATTCTCGTCGTAATGCTAGTACTCATTATCGACCAGGTCTCCAAGTATTGGGTAAAGACCAACATGGTTATTGGCGAGTCATTTGGCCCAGGCTGGTTTCTCGTACACTTCGTTGAGAATAAGGGAATGGCTTTTGGCGCTTCCTTTGGTGGACTTATCGGCAAGTATGCTTTAAGTCTGTTTCGAATCGTTGCGATTGGCTATTTAATTCACCTCATTCGCAAGTTCATCACTCAAGGTCTGCCAACGGGCTTTCTGCTTTGCGCCGCCTTGATTCTAGCTGGAGCGATTGGGAACATGATAGACTCAGCCTTCTATGGCTTGATTTTCAGCGCATCGACAGATCGCCAAGTTGCCGAACTTGTGAGCTGGGGAAGCGGCTATGCGGGAATCTTACAAGGCAATGTGGTAGACATGCTGCACTTCCCACTTCTTGAAGGAACATTTCCCGATTGGGTTCCAGTATGGGGCGGCGAGCAGTACGAATTTTTCCGCTACATCTTCAATGTTGCAGACGCGGGGATTTCGGTAGGCGTTGTGCTCTTACTCCTGTTTTACCGAAAGGTGTTTCAACAAGGCTTGGTTTAGAGACCTTATAGCAACCCATACCAACAAAAAAAGCCGCCACTCCTTTAGGGAAATGGCGGCTGTATGAGATTAAGTAGTGCTTCTTAGATGACGTTGATCATGCTCATCAGCTTCGGGCGATTCGCGCGACTGATTGGAATGGTCTTGTCTTCGATCTTCAGTGAACTATCAGCGATGTTCGAAATCTTCGACAGGTTGATGATGTAAGAGCGATGCACCTTGACAAATTCTGAGTTAGCGAGCTTCTCGCCAATACGCTTCAAGGTAGAATGGATAGTGTGGCTGCCTTCATTGGTCTTAATGCGCACGTAGTCACCGATGTTCTCGATGTAAAGGATCTGGTCATAAGGCACCTTAACGTACCCCGCCCCCTTGCGGATAAAAACTTCGTTCATAGTATGTGTTTGTGTCGACCTCGCTTCTGCATGTACCTTTTTCAAGGAATAATACTTAGACGAGCTCAGTGTGTGTTTGTAGTTACTTAACTGGCAAATCCTGCGCCAAAAAACCAAGTAAACTGCAATAATCTTCCATATTTTATATTTATAGTATACGTGATATCATTAAATTTTTCAGCTTACGCCAAAACACATTACACATACCCTACATATCATTACTGACCGTTCAAGTACTCCAACAGTACGTTATGATATGGTTGAAGCATCCAGCATTAAAGTTTTAAGGCCCTCGCCTAGCTACGACAAGTAGTTGTCATGAGCTGAAATCCAGTAATACTGGCGTTGCAGGTCGTCTAGAGAGCGTACCCAAAGGCTAAAATTTGAAGACTTAGCAGTTCTCTATATAAGGTGTGATCTTTCTCGATTCGCGAGCCATCTCTAGTGAGCTTTGCACCACTTACAGCGCAAAGTCAAGAAATATACATAATTATAAATTAAATATAAACTCAGTTTCGGGTCGGATTTTACCAAAAAAGTGGCAATATCTACCATAATCAGAAACTACCCAATTAGTGGTAATCTAAATGGCCCTCTTTTTGATCTATACCTAGCAACACTAAGCCCCACTAACACAAACACTAAATCAGTTTTTATAAAACTGAATCTGCAAACACGAGACATGAACAAACAAATACTCATCGTAGACGATTCCCCAGTAATGCGCACACTCTTAACCGAGGTGTTACGTCAAGATTATGCTGTAAGAAGCACTGGCGATGGAATCCAGGCTTTAGAATTCCTTTTAGAGGATGAGCCAGTAGATGCAATCATTTTAGATCTATCGATGCCTCGTTTAGGAGGTGTAGACCTTTTGAAGCGCATTCGCTCTATGGCTGCATTTGTTTCGACACCTGTTTTAGTGCTTTCTGGTCACTATGAAAGTTTATCTCGTATCGCCGCTATCGAAGCTGGAGCAAATGATTTTATGACTAAGCCATTTAATCCACTAGAGCTGAAGTTGCGTCTTTCAAGACTACTTCCTCAAGAACGCAAATCGGTGCAGCAATCCGGATACGCCAACGTAATCAAGGAGATGCGCAACCGCGTACCTGCAGTCTAAGACTGCCTACACTTTCTTCCTTTCAATATCTATTTGAAACTCCCAAACGCAAGTATCGTGAATATCAAACGAACATTCGACATCGTAGTAGCTACCATTCTACTAGTTGCTCTAGCACCTGTATTTTTCATAATTGCCATTGCACTTCGCATCGAAGGTAAAGGACCGGTATTCTACACCAGCAAGCGTGTTGGACAAGGTTGGAAGGTTTTTGATTTCTTTAAGTTTAGAAGCATGGCGATCAATGCCGACAGCCTGTTAAAGGACGTCGAGCACTTGAATGCATACGAACAAGACAGTAATGCTAAGCCAACACTACCTGTTACTGAAGGCATCACGCTACTAGGCGATGATGGTTGGGTAACTGAAGAGCAGGCAGCACGTGTATTAGAGAAAACCTCTTTCTTAAAAGTTGAAGATGATCCTCGCATCACTCCAGTAGGAAAGTTTTTACGTAATACTTCACTCGATGAGTTGCCGCAGCTGATCAATGTCATCAAAGGTGACATGAGCCTTGTTGGAAATAGACCACTGCCTGTCTATGAAGCAGAGACACTCACTAATGATTTTGATGCTGCACGTTTTCTCGCACCTGCTGGAATTACTGGCCTGTGGCAAGTAACTGAACGAGGCGGAGAAGAAGTAAATGAAGAGCGTCGCAAAGAACTCGATAACGAATACGCTGAGTCGAATTCTTTTTGGTTTGACATGAAGCTTCTTATCATGACTATCCCGGCAGCATTACAAAGCATAAACGCTTGATAAGAATACTGTAAAAACCTTACTTATCATATCTCCCTTTCCCAGTTTTACTCACACTATTTACAGACTGACATGAATTTTAATTTCACCACAAAAAACCTGATCCTGACGGGGTGCGCCTTTATGGGATTACTCCAATCTTGCGAAAGTTCACTCGATCGCATCCAAGATTGGGAAGAGCAAAATCCTGCTACTGTTTCTTCTAATATCTCAGAAGTAACAGCGCCAGACGGCTTTAATTTTGCAACTACAGCTAGTTCAACCTTCCGCATAGTAGCTCAAAATGAAGAGACTGGAGAAGTAATGAATCAGATAGGCGTTCAGCTATTCAAGGAACAAGCTGACGGTACACTGTCTCTACTTTCTAAAGGGGCAACAGATGATTATGGAATTTATCAGCCAAACTTATCTCTACCTACCTACACAGATTCTTTGTTGATTCAGGTAGTTGGTGCTGGCTTTCCACAGTGGCACCGCGTAAGCGTAAATGCAAACGGCACGACCGACTATAATCTAGGAGCCGAAACAAATCCTGAGGGACGAATTCTAGAGGATCCACTAGAAGGCCCAGCTAATCCTGGCGAAGGTCTAAAAACCGGTGGCTTGAGTAGTAGATCAGGATTTGAGTACATGGGAAGCTTCACGAATTGGGGCAGACCAAATTACTTAACTACTTCCCGTAGAATTAATTCTGACTTAGTTAATTTCGTAAATAGTAATCTTCCATTAAGAGGAACTCCTGATGAAATAAACGAGAACTATTTCCAAGAGCAATTCTCAAATAGTTTGGTCTTTAACCAAGATGGTGAGTTGTGGCTAACATTTGCTCACGAAGGTGCAGGATTTAGAAACTCAGTTGGCTTCTTCACTTTTGATCCTAATAACCCTCCTACCTCTGCAGATGAGATAGAGGTGCGCACAATCGCTTTCCCAAATACGAGTTACCGCAGGTCTGGTGGATCACTTTCGTCTGGTCATCGCGTATACTTAGGCGAGTTTGAGCAAGGAACTGGTGTAGGATGGTTCCTCGTACCGAATGGCTACAACTGGAGAAATCGAACTGTGAACGAGTCAAACGCAACGCGTTACTCTATTGATGAACTGAATACGTTTACCGACGACCCATACCGCAGGCACATGGTTCTCCTTACCAATAACGACGATGAGTACTTCGTCTTAGGAATTGAAGACCTCAACCGCCCTTCTGGAGACAATGACTTTGATGATGTGATTATGATCGTGGACGCTAGCCCTTGGGGCGCAGTTGATATTGCAACTCCTCCAGCGGACCCAATTCCAACCGATACAGATGGCGATGGTGTCGCAGACTTCAACGACATCTACCCACTCGATCCTGAACGTGCATTTACAAGCTATGCTCCAGGCCAAGGAAACTACGGAACGATTGCCTTCGAAGACATGTGGCCACGCATCGGTGACTATGATTTCAATGACTTAGTCGTAGACTACAGCTTTATCGAGATTCTCGATGCCAAAGAGCGTGTTAAGGATATCGAGCTCAGCCTTAGTGTACGAGCGATGGGAGCTTCTCAAAACCACGGTTTTGCAATGCGATTACCTATTGATCCATCATTGGTTGAATCGGTTACTGGACAAGTACTCACTGATGACTACATCCGTGTTGCGAGCAATGGTACTGAGGTAGGAATGCGTGAAACCATCATCCCAATGTTCACCGACGGATTTGCACTTTTCGGAGATGTTCAGCGCGGTGGAATTGTAAATACGGATCCAGAAAGACCTAGGCATAACCCTGGACGACTCACGGTCAAAATCACATTCCGTAATGCACTCGATAAGGATGTGCTAGGTGCTGCACCTTACCACCCTTTCATGCTTCGTAGCCAAGATCGCAGTCGTGAGATTCACCTTGCTGGTAATCACCCAACAACTTCTGCAAATATGGAAAGCTTCAATACCGAGGCCGATGCTTCAAACCTTGAAACTGGTTTCTTCTACGTCGACGAAAACAACCTTCCATGGGCGATTCACGTACCGGAATCCTTCGTCTATCCTGTAGAGCAGACTCCAATCAACGAAGTCTACGAGAACTTTGCTGACTGGGCAACTTTTGGCGGCGAAAGCAATCGTGGTTGGTACCAGAATAACAATGGTAATGTCAATGCCTCCAACGGATACTAAGAACTCTCATTAGAACTTTGTAGATTTTCCTCAGCCTCACTTCGACCATGTCGGAGTGGGGTTGTTGCTTTTCATCAACCTCCGCGTAAAATGCCCAAAGTAGGCTCAAATACAGGAGTGATTTTTGATACCTCAAGGTATTATTACGTTTCAACACAAAGGTTATCAGCGTATTAGGAAGGTTTCATGACAAACTAATTGAAATCCTTGTCGTAAAATTGGCTGGCGCATATTTGTAGAGCCCCAAATGACACCATCTCGTTCCATTTTCTTGTCTCTAATTCTCCTGTTTTGCGGAAGCACACTGCTCTCTGCACAGAAGGCAGTATTGGCAAACAAGCTGAACGAGAAGCTGAAAATTGATGGAAAATTAGATCCTGCTGTAGCTGCATTCGGCTTTCGCCAAAACAAGCCACAGACCGCTGAATTCTTAGCTAAAAAGAGTACAGACTTCACGCAATTCTCTCCGAGTCCTCTAGCTCCTGCTTCACTCGAAACGGAGGTTTGGGTAGGCTATGATGATGAGGCACTCTACATCGTGGCGCAGATGTACGACCCTTCACCCGACAGTATTCTTCAGCAACTCAGTGAGCGTGATCGTCTGCGCAACACCGATTGGTTTGGCATTAGCATCAACCCCTATCAAGACGGGATCAATGCTACCAACTTTGTGGTGACACCTGCGAACGTGCAGTACGACTCAAAATTTGGTGCTAATATCGGAGGAGGCTCAAGCCAAGTCCTACAAAGTGGTGACATCAGTTGGGACGGCGTGTGGGAATCAGCGGCCACCAAGAATGAATATGGATGGCTAGCAGAAATGAAAATCCCTTACTCAGCACTGCGGTTTCCTGAGCTGAAGATTCAAACTTGGGACATCAATTTTGCTCGTCAAATACGACGCTATCGCGAAGAGTCCTTTTGGAATACTGTTGATCCTGCGCGACCAGATGCTCCCACCCAAATGGGAAAATTGACAGGCATCGCAGACATCAAGCCTCCTGTTCGCTTGCAAGCCACTCCATTTGTCACCGCAGCAAGCAATCATACCTCGGATAAAAATTCCAAAGATCGCAATGGCTGGAATTCAGGAATAGGTGGCGGACTTGATCTGAAGTATGGAATTACCGACGCGTTTACGCTTGACATGACCGCTGTCCCTGATTTCTCCAATGCACGGTCTGATGATCAAGTCCTTAACCTAACGGCCAACGAAATTTTCTTTGAAGAAAATCGCGCCTTCTTTACCGAAGGTGTAGAGCTGTTCAACAAAGGCGACTTTTTTTATACGCGAAGAGTAGGTGGCGTCCCTTTCAATTTCAGGGCAGCACGGGAAAACTTAAGCAGCAACGAAACCGTAATCAGTAACCCATTACGCACCAACCTGCTCAATGCGACCAAAGTATCGGGTAGGATGGACAACGGCTTGGGTATTGGGGTATTCAATGCCTTTGAAGGCCGAACCTTCGCAACGATTCGCGACGAAGTAACCGGAGTCGAAAGAGAAGTCGAGACGGGACCTCGCAGTAATTATTCTGTGATCAGCTTGGATCAAAACCTTGCGAATAACTCTTTTGTCACGCTCATTAATACAACAGCGCTTCGCGAGGGCGCAAATTTTGATGCAAACCTCACAGGCACCGTATTCGACCTTCGTGATAAGGCCAACAACTGGAGCTTGAATGGTAAAGCAGCTGTATCTCAGCAGTACAACAAATCAAGACTTGCGAGAAGAGATGAAACTCCTGAATTTAATGGTCAAGATATTCGCGAAGACGTCTTTGGTTACACCTATAACATCGGTGTAGATCGATTAACAGGTAGGCTGCAATATGGTGCTCAGTACAATATTGAATCTGATACTTATGATCCGAATGATCTAGGTTTCATATTCTTTAATAATGAACGTTCAGGTAATGCTTACGTCGAATACAATTGGTTTGAACCAGTTGGAATCTTTAACTCTGGACAAGTAGAAGTCTTTGGAGCCTTTAATCGCTTGTACAAACCGGCTGCTTTCAGCAGTGGTGTAGTAGGAGCAAGGACACGGTGGACCACGCGTAAGTTTTTCACCTTTGGAGCTTCTGCCTTCTCAGAAACGCGCGCTTCAAACGAATTTCAGGATACGCGAACTCCTGGCGTATTTTATCAGTTGCCGCAGTATTATGAAATGAGTGCGTTCATTTCCTCTGATTATCGCAAACGTTTTGCCTTAGATGTCCGTCCAGTATTTGGCACTTTTTGGGATGACAATCGCACCAGTACGCTCGGTGTATACATCAGCCCTCGTTTTCGTGTGAACGATAAACTTGATTTTCGTCTTGAGGGTACCTTTCGGAAAAACTCCCGATACCTTGGCTACATCGGTCACACGCCCGAAGCAATCAATTTCTATGAATTAGAGGCTGCAGGAACAAGGTTTACTACGCTAAGCCCGACAACCCGTGGCTTTGAAACATTGAGAGAAGATGATATCGTGAACAGCTATCGCACGATACGTATCGTCGAATTACAAGCAAGTTCAAGCTACAGTTTCAATGCGCAGATGAACATCAACCTGCGTATTCGTCACTACTGGAGCCGCGTCAACAATAACGAGTTTTTCATCGTCAATCAAACCGATGGCACACCTCGCCCTACAGGCTACCTCGGTATCGACGACGACGGAAATTCAGTTCATGATCAGAATTTCAATGCCTTCAACATTGACTTCTTTTATCGGTGGCGTTTCGCGCCTGGCTCAGATATTTTCGTGAGTTATAAAACGCAGTCCTTTTTTGGTGGCACCTTCGCCGGTGGCTATGTCCCGAACCTTCGCCGCCTGGGCGATGATCCCGTCAATAATAATGTTACATTGAAGGTGGTGTATTGGTTGGATTGGAATCAATTGAATCTTTGATTCAATTTAATTTTGAATTGAATCCGATACTTCGCATCTCAAATTTTGAATTTTAGATTCGCTGATAGGGACGCATCATGACGGCCGTCACGAACATTCAAAATTCGAAATTGAGCAATTCAAAATCCCCCTCCAAACATTAAAATGAGCCGAAGGCGAGCTAAATATCTCGGCATTCAAAATTCAAAATTACCAATTCAAAATTCTCAAGCATTTGAAATTTTAATAAAGCAGGCTGTGCCTGATTATTAAAATTTCAAATGCTTGACCGTATTCCCCTTATTCATCAACTGCTTCAGCGACTCTATACCCATACGCACATGAAAATCTACATAATCATGGGTCACTTTAGCATCTGACGCTTCGGTTTTCACCCCCTCGGGGGTCATGGGAGTATCACTGACCAATAGGAGCGCTCCTGCTGGAAATTTATTCTTGAAAGCTGCGGTAAAAAGAGTCGCCGTTTCCATATCGATGGCCATGGCTCTGGTTTTACGCAAGTAGCGCTTAAACTTATTGTCATGCTCCCAGACGCGTCGGTTAGTAGTGTAGACGGTTCCTGTCCAGTAATCGCGCTTGGCGTCGCGGATGGTGGTGGAAATTGCTTTTTGAAGCGCAAATGCAGGTAGTGCTGGAATTTCTGGTGGCATGTAACTGTCGCTAGTGCCTTCACCACGAATGGCACCTATTGGAAGGATAAGGTCTCCTAGCTTATTCTTTGCTTTGAGTCCGCCGCACTTCCCTAAAAATAGTACTGCTTTTGGACCTGAGCGACGCCCCTTCTCGTTTGCAGGGCCAATAGCCGTGAGTAGATCACATACCGATGCGGTATTGGGTGATCCCATTCCGAAATTAATCATGGTGATGCCATCGGCAGTAGCACAAGGCATCGCACGATCTGCACCAACGATGTCAACACCACCCCACTCCGCGAACTTTTTGAGGTAGCCTGAGAAATTTGTAAGTAGTATATAACGGCTGAAGTCTTCCACGGCCATGCCTGTATAGCGCGGCAGCCAATTTGAAACGATTTCGGATTTACTTTTCATTATACTCTTTAATGGCGAAGGTAGCGTTATAGATTTTAAGAAATCCGGAGGCCCGCGTGTTGCGGGGCCGAAAAGAAAAGTAAACCCTTATCTTAACCTCATGGAACTCGGACTTAGCATTCTACTCGGGATTGGCCTCAGTGCTGCGACAGGTATGCGCATATTCCTACCTGCCCTCATCGCCAGCCTGGCCACTAATCAAGGCTACATTTCTCCAGCGGAGGGGTTCGAATGGATGGCCAGTTGGCCCGCAGTCATTGCGTTTGGAACGGCTAGTGTTGTCGAATTAGGGGCCTATTACATCCCTTGGGTTGATAATGCCTTGGATACGATTGCCGGACCAGGAGCCGTCATTGCCGGTGGTCTTATCGCAACGTCATTCTTTCAGATCGAGTCCGAAGCTTTGCAATGGATCTTGGGAATGATCGCAGGAGGCACCGCAGCAGGAAGCATTCAAGCGGGTACTACCCTACTTCGTGGTATGAGTACTGCGGGCACTGGTGGCTTAGGAAATCCCGTCGTTTCGACCACTGAAAACCTTGGTGCCTTTTTCCTTTCCTTACTCAGTGTACTCTCCCCGATTATCGCAATCGTGGTGCTGCTGAGTATGATTATTTGGGCTTGGCGTAAGTGGGCTGGATGGAAGGCGAAAAAAGCAGTGAAGACTGCGGCAGTTTAAGTTAAGTGCTATGTAGGGGAACCGTCAGATCTTTACACGTATTCAGCAGTACGTAGAATCATCGTTCTAGTAGTACTTAAATATATGCGAGTAGACCTGACGGTTTATCGATACAGCTACCTACCGACGTCCACGGTTACCACTACCGCCACTTCCTGAAGTGGCACTCGAACGACCGCCGCCACCTGAGCCGCTGCGGCCACGCCCGCGACCACCTCCGCCGCCTTGACGACCTCTTCCGCGACCGCGACCACCACCGCCTTGGTGTTCTGGATTACGTGGGTGCTGGTGCTTGTCGCGCCCATTGGCTGGAATTGCGCGCTGAGGATCAGGCTCGCCATCGTCAGCAAGAACATAGGCATGGTCATCAATAATCTCGATCTTCTGCTTAGTTAGCTTATAGATATCACGGAGGTAAGCCTTCTCGTCTGTATCACAAAAAGCAATCGCTTGTCCGCTAGAGCCTGCACGACCGGTGCGTCCAATACGGTGTACATAAGTCTCGGCTACATTAGGCAAGTCGAATTGAATCACCTGTGGCAACTCCTCAACATCGATACCACGTGCAGCGATATCGGTTGCTACAAGTACGCGTAGACTACCGTCCTTAAAAGCGCCAAGCGCTTTTTGACGGGCAGTCTGTGACTTGTTGCCGTGAATAGCTGCGGCGTCAATTCCATCCGCATTGAGGTCTTTCACAATGCGATTAGCCCCGTGCTTGGTACGTGAAAACACAAGGACTTGTCCGCGAATTTTGTCCATAAGCAAATGCCTGAGGAGACGACGCTTATCACCTTTTGCTACGTAGTAAACAGCTTGGTCAACGCGCTCGGCAGTAGTGCTCGGCGGAGTGACGGCTACCGTCTGCGGATCGGACATAAATCCTTTGGCCAGGGTAACGATGTTGTTAGGCATCGTGGCTGAGAAGAGCAAGTTTTGGCGACTAGCAGGAAGCAGTTTGAGTACCTTACGTACGTCATGGACAAAACCCATGTCTAGCATACGGTCTGCCTCGTCCAGTACAAAAAACTCGATATTTCGAACATCAATATGCCCTTGATTCATCAGATCGAGCAAGCGTCCTGGAGTAGCGACAAGCAGATCGACTCCGCGTTGGAGCGCTTTGACTTGTGGGTTTTGACCTACACCACCAAAGATGACGAGATATTTGAGGTCGAGGTACTTACCATATTCGTCAAGGTTTTCCGCGATTTGAATGGCGAGCTCCCTTGTCGGAGTCAGAATGAGTCCTTTAATGGTATGCTTTCCGCGACGCGTATGCGCCTTTTCGGTAAGGATTTGTAAGGTTGGGATAGAAAAGGCGGCGGTCTTGCCGGTTCCTGTTTGGGCGACACCGATGACATCGTCACCATTTAGCACTTTAGGAATAGCCCCTTCTTGGATAGGGGTTGGGGTCTCGTAACCTTTTTCAGCTACGGCACGAAGGATGCGCTCGTCGAGCGCGAGATCAGAAAATTTCAAATGAAAGGTAAGTAGGCGCTATGAGCCTCTTTAGGAAGGCGCGTTCTGACGAAGTTCAAGCTGCTTTAAGGCAGCCGATTTGTAGCCGAACAGGGTATTTCTAAATAGGCTCACACCTCCGCAGACAACCGTCAGTATGGGGTGGCGTGGTTTCGCTAGTGTTAAACAGACGCGGGTGGGGTTTCACCAGACGGTTTTGCGTCGTGAGTTACAAAGGTAGGCGGAATTTGCATGGCGTGTACCCGTGCTCTCCATCTTACTATTTGTACCTTGTTACACTATTCGAAAATTCAAAAGATTTTACGCTATGATGCAGCGAATCCATAAAGTTTAGCATCTAAGTAGTGTTCGCGAACTAAATGCACTAGGCAAACTGCCTAGTCAGAACACATCCAACCAGTTAAATCACGCATCATGCGCTTTTACACACTCCTTTTTCTTTCACTTGCTTTGACATTTGCTGCATGTGAAAAAGACAGCACGACCGAGGTCGTAACGTTTACACAATCGACGCTTTCGGGTGAGACTGTTACGGCCAATTTCTTCGGCCAACTTACCAATGACCAAGATGAGGTTGTCGCCAATGCCGAAGTGCGAATTGGCAACAAACAAACGACTACTGACCAAGAAGGGCTTTGGAGCATCGACAATACTACTGTAGTTAAAGACCAAGCCTTTATTCAGTTTGCAGCTGAGCGTCACCATAAAGGTAGCCGTACGCTTCTCGTTGAAGAACGTCGAACTTATGAAGTAGATGTCGAAATGCTACAATTTACTGGAACCAATACAGTCGATGCTTCTACTGGTGGAACTGTTACTGTTGCTGGCTCAGATGCTTCTGTTTCTTTCCCTTCCGGGGCTTTCGCCAAAACAGATGGCACACCTTACACTGGTACTGTCCGTGTTGAAGCAGCCTACCTCGACCCAAATGAGTTGAGCACCGCTAACCGTATGCCAGGTGATCTGCGCGCAACGACAGCTGAAGGAAACTCGCGCCTACTTATCACTTACGGAATGCTGAGCGTTGAGCTATTTGATGATTTAGGGAATGAACTCCAGATCGCTGATGGACAAACCGCGACAATCTCTCTACCTGTAACCGGTGAAGCAGCCAATACTGCTCCTGCATCCATCCCGCTTTGGTTCTTTGACGAATCTTCAGCTCAATGGATTGAAGAAGGGACCGCTACCCTCCAAAACGGAACCTATGTAGGTGAAGTAAGTCACTTCACTTTCTGGAACTGTGATATCCCAACGGATTATGTCCGTCTCTGTGGTACTGTTGTATTTGAGGGAGTAGACTCGACTACAGCTGCAAATCTTAGACTAATCATTGAAAGCACCATCTGGGGTAATGGATACGGCTACACTGATGAAAATGGACAGTTCTGCGGCATCGTCCCAGCTAATGAGACGCTCAATCTTTTAGTTCAGGGCGATTGCAATGAGCCAATTTACAGTGTAACCATCGGTCCATTTTCTGCCGATACAGATTTAGGCACGATTATCATTCCGCGTTCCGTAAACTTCTTGTCCACTGTTTCTGGAACTGCAAGCTGTAATGGAGTTCCATTAACTTCGGGTGCTGTACGCATCTATCAAAGTGGAAGACAAATTACCGCTACTATTGTACAATCTGACGGAAGTTTTAACACGAATTTTTTAAGCTGTGACACTGCTAATATTACCGTCCGAGTGATAAATTATGCTACACTTGAAGAGTCTGACGACGTAGTCTTTGCATTCAGTAATAACATCGCCACTGGGGATATCGAGGCTTGCTCGGTTGCACTTACGAGCTTCTTCGAATTGATAGTGAATAATGGTACGCCACAACTTGGAGACTCGATCCTTTTTGGAAGAGATAATGGCTTTGCCTTCATGAATGGGGACGGATTTACCTCCACGGAGTCTTTCGGTTTTAATTTATTCGTAGATGAAGGTATTATTCCAGTACCTGCTGTTGTAGGCACCTACACAATACTAGGCAATAGTCAAAGTGGACTTAGCGTAAGCTCTAACAACCTTCCAGCCGGAACCATTAGAGTTAGTTCTGATTTTGATCTCTCAATTACATCAGTCGCGACTCCGCAGAGTCCGTTTACAGTGGGCCAAATAGGACCATTTGTAGAAACGATCACTGATAGTATGGGGGTGGTTTCGGATTACACCATCCAAATTAATTTTTCAGCTCCAACCATTTAGTAAACAACCAAGTTGACCCCAACCCACCAACATATCCTTTCGCTAGCCCTACGGGGCGAACGTGCGGCGCAGCACCAGCTGTACCAAGCGTTCGCCCCACGGGTGTTTGGCGTGTGTTTACGTTACGCCCAAGACAAGCACCAAGCCGATGACATGGCGCAGGAGGCTTGGATTCGCGCTTTCGCAAAACTCAGCACCTTTCGAGAGGAAGGATCTTTTGATGGCTGGTTGAGAAGACTCACCGTCAATTGCTGCCTACAGCAGATTAGAAAAAATAAGCTCCTCATAGATGACGGCGTCGCCCAGCGACTCGCTCATGGAGACCATCCCTTACCAACTGCTTTTCAAGTTAATGCCACTGCAATTAGCAAGCTCTCAACTGATGAACTGCTAGAACACATTCAGCAACTCCCAGAAGGATTCCGCCTCGTGTTCAACTTAGTAGCTATTGAAGGCTACAGCCATGCCGAGGCAGCTAAAGCACTAGGCATAAGTGAGAGTACCTCTCGCTCTCAACTCACCCGAGCACGCAACAAGCTGCAAGCCTGCCTCTCAAAACTTATCATCGTATGTCTTTAGAACAGCACTCCATAGATCAAGCGTATAACGCTCGACTCTCAAATCTAGAGGCAGCTCCTCCAGCACATGCCTGGGCGGCCATTGTAGCGCAGTTGCCAGATTCACCTGATAGAAACAGAGGTGCCTTTTGGTGGTGGTCAGGCGCATTTCTAGCCCTTCTGGCCTTGAGCTTTCTCGGCTACTACGGCCTAAATTCAGCTGATTCTAACAACAATCCTGGCCCAAATCCGCAATCCAATCAGGCGGCACTCGCACCGATAGCAGCTACTGCTACCGATAATTACATCGAAGATTCAAACTCTGCGGCGGCGGCGGCTGAAAAAGACAAGCCTGAAATAGAAGGACTTGCCAAAAAGGAAGTGGCCAAAGTCATCTCTCCAGCGCCCTCAAAAGCAATTGCTTCAGCAAACTCTCCTACACTTTCCCAATTAGTCCAAGCGACAGCACTCCCTAGCAACTATGAGGTAAAAAACCCACACCAGAAGTTTAGCGATCAAACTGAGCTAAGTTCATCGAATCGTGCTACTTCGAATTACGGAACAACAACTGCTCTAAACGTGGTGAAGGAATCTCCCAAACCACCTTCAAAACTCAATGCTGTAGGTCTTTCAATTACCTCTATTTCTGCTGATAAGCTTCCAGTTTTGAGCCTCACAGAATTCCAAACAGCTTTACCAATGCTTCCCGCTGGACCTAAAGTCATTTGCGAAGACTTTAGAAACAGCAGAGGCTGGAATTTTGCCGTCAGGGCATTTGCGGGACCAGGCACAGTAATCCAAGACTTCAAGTCTTCAACTCAGAATACCGCTTACCAAGCACTTCGAGACAGCGTAGAAATGGACCAGCTTAGTGTACACGCAGGACTTCGCTTTGAAGCAGTAAATAGTGTTGGCTTGTTCCTTCGTGCAGGAGCTGACTATCAGCAGTACAGAACGAATGTCGTGTCACTAGGTCCACCGAGTTCACGAACCGTTATTGACTCTGTCTTTATGGAAGCTACACAAACATGGCGGGTCGAAACAAGAAATGAAGTTTTTCAAGAGCGACGAGACGTGTACAATCGTCAACACTCTGTCGCACTTACTGCTGGTATTGGTTACCGACCGACCTTTGGTAACGTGAGTCCCTACATCATGGTAGAAGCAGGCTATGAATTTCTCTTCAAAAAGCGAGGCACATTCGTCTTACCTGATGGCAATTTTATCGACCTCGCAGATGATGACGATGACCTCTACATCAACGATCGCCCAGGCTTCCAGTACGGAGGTGTGATCGGCGTTGACTTCGCAATCACCAGTCAGATAGAAGTTGGCTTAAGCGGACACTACAAAAAGTTGGGTGGGCTCCGAGGATCTGCTGATTTACTTGATTTCGATCAGTCTACGGTATTTGGGGCGTTGAACTTAAGGTATACCCTTGGGGGCTTTTAAGAGAAACAAATAAAATCTTATTGCTTCATCAAGCGCAATGCGTAGCTGCCGATTTTTGCAACATAAACGCCTTTAGCAAGGTCCATAGCAGATAAACTCACTTCCCCGCTTTGGTCTGTTTTGGCGAAAGCTACCAAACGACCTCTAGCATCGTAAAGCTGTACGACAGTATTCGCCGGCAATTGACTTAAATCCCACGCCGTACTTGTTGGGTTTGGACGCACGGTTGGTTTTGGCGAAAGCCCAACATCGCGTGTACTAGAAGTAGCAACTACCATCGTCAGTTCAAGATCATCTACTAAATTAATTTCTGCTTGTTCACCTGATACTTCAAGCAGATAATCACCTTTAAATCCGCGCACAGTTGCTCTACCATTCGCATCAGTTGTTATCGTTTCTTCTGTCCACCAATCGTTGTAGACCAGATCAAAGAACGCCTGTCCGCTCGGCTTTACAGACCAATCTCTGCGAAAGAAAGGCGCACTCTCTCTAAAGTGAGCACCATCCCAAAAGCCCCATGAAAGAAAAGCTTCAGTGTGAGGATGCGCAAAAGTGACCGTTAAAAAATCGCGAAAGAAATCAGCTCCAAGCTTACCTAGCCTATCGACGCTAGTAAGCCGAAGAGTAATGTTGCTACTTGATAAAGCAACCATGCGAGTCCTGCGCCCATAATAAGTAAGGCAAGCAAGGTTCCCACAAAAATACCCCAGCCGCTTCCGCTGTGCTTGCCTTCCTTGTAGTGCTCTTTGAGTAATTCGACATTCTTGATGTTCGCCTTGTATGCTGCGTCAAACAGGTCTCCCAAAAACGGAATTGCCCCTACTACTGCATCAATAGCAATATTGAGTAGCATCCGAGCTGCTAGCTGACCACTCGCACCATGACGCACCATCGTGAGCACCAACGCACCTGATGCCAGAAAGCTCACCGCATCACCTCCGACAGGGATAAGCCCTGCAATAGCATCTAAGCCAAAGCGAAAATTCGTCCCTGGTATCACAAATTGAGAATCTAGCAGCTTCGCTACGGTTTCTACTGATTTGAGGGCTTTGTCGCGTTGCTCCATGGGGGTAAAAATTTTGAATTTTATATGAATAATTGTCAATTGTCAATTGATAATTAGCGCAGCTAAGCTTTCAATTCCTTCTTCAGCGCAAACAACTCATCCCGATGCTGCGCAGCGGTAATAAAATCCAACTCCTTCGCAGCCTTTTTCATCTTTTGCTCCGTTACAGCGATCAACTTTTCAAGCTCATCCTTACTCATGAACTTTACAATCGGATCAGCAGCCAGACTTGGCGTATCAGACTCGACGTAAGCATCCTTCTGCTTGCCACGAATATCGAGGATAGAACGCTTGCTCATGATCTCCTCCTTGGACTTTCGAGTCATAGTAGGAACGATGCCATGCTCCTCGTTATACGCTTGTTGGATAGCGCGGCGACGATTCGTTTCATCAATCGTCAACTGCATCGCCTCGGTAACCTTATCCGCATAGAAAATCACCTTGCCGTTTACGTTCCGGGCCGCGCGACCTGCCGTCTGCGTCAATGAGCGATCATTCCGCAAAAAGCCTTCTTTGTCCGCATCTAAAATGGCGACCAGACTAACTTCTGGTAAGTCTAATCCCTCACGCAAGAGGTTGACCCCTACCAATACATCAAAATTTCCAAGACGTAAGTCTCTGAGAATTTCAACGCGCTCCATTGTATCAACCTCTGAGTGTATGTAGCGGACCTTGTGGTTGAGTTTAGTCAAGTACTTGGTCAATTCTTCTGACATGCGCTTGGTGAGCGTCGTCACCAGAATACGCTCATCCAACTTAACACGTTCGTCAATCTCATCTAACAGATCATCTATTTGATTAATGCTCGGTCGTACTTCAATTGGCGGATCTAGCAGTCCTGTCGGTCTGATGATTTGCTCTACAAATTCCCCTCCCGTCTGCTCCAATTCGTATTCGCCCGGAGTAGCCGAGACGTAAATGACCTGATTGATCAAGGATTCGAACTCATCGAAGTCGAGCGGTCGGTTATCCATCGCACTTGGCAACCTGAAACCATAACCAACGAGGTTAACTTTTCGAGCGCGATCACCTCCCCACATTCCACGAACCTGAGGTACTGTTTGGTGACTCTCGTCAATGAGCATGAGGTAGTCATCGGGGAAATAATCGAGCAAGCAAAAGCCACGCGTTCCAGGCGCTCGACCATCAAAGTAGCGCGAGTAATTTTCGACCCCATTGCAATAGCCGAGCTCCCGAATCATCTCCAAATCAAAGTTGGTGCGTTCACTTATGCGCTGGGCTTCGATCAAACGACCTTCTTTCTCAAAATAAGTTTTTTGACTGTGTAGCTCATCCTGAATCGCGTTGATGATCTGCGGCATCCGATCCTTTGGCGCCATGTAGAGTGCCGCGGGAAATACAGCAGCGTCTTCCACAGATGCTATTCGTTTGCCACTAACCACTTCTATCCGCTCGATGGCTTCAATCTCATCTCCAAAAAAGATGACACGCAGACCTTCTTCGTTGTACGGTAAGTTGATGTCAACCGTGTCTCCTCGCACCCGAAAAGTAGCCCGAGCAAAGTCCGTTTCTGTACGAGAATACAACGCGTCGACAAGCCTGTATAGCATGCCGTTGCGAGAAATCTGTTGTCCTACTTTAATGCGTAACACGCCTGCCTTGAAATCATCTGGATTTCCGATACCATAGATGCAACTCACCGAGGCGACGATGATAACGTCGCGCCGTCCACTCAACAAGGCACTCGTAGCCCGCAATCGTAGCTTGTCAACCTCCTCGTTTATGGAAAGATCCTTTTCGATATAGGTATCCGAAGTAGAGATGTATGCCTCAGGTTGATAGTAATCGTAATAGCTCACGAAGTACTCTACCGCAGCATCTGGAAAAAAATCTTGAAACTCACCGTAGAGCTGAGCCGTCAAGGTTTTGTTATGCGTGAGCACGAGTGTCGGCCGCCCTAAATTGGCGATGACATTCGCCATCGTAAAGGTTTTACCTGAGCCTGTTACGCCTAGTAGCACCTGCGTTGGCTCACCTTCTTCGACACCATCTACCAAACGCTTGATCGCTTGGGGCTGATCACCCGTTGGCTTGAAAGGTGAGTCGAGTTTAAATTTTGAGGCGGTAGTACTTTTCATTCAGCTATCTATACTTCGCTTACGCTAAAACTGTTTTGGCGAAAGCCTAACTTAACAAGTCGATCCTCGTGCCGAGCCCCTTACGACTAGCGGGGATTCGCAAGGATCTCAATCTTTAATTTTTCCCCTAACTTTTCGGGGCTGTCAAAGCTAACAAAAAGTTGGTTGTTTTGGTGCGCACTTGGTACTTAGAAGGAATGAAGGATCACCCCAAATAGTTTGGAACACAAATGGTGCAGTCCACTTACATTTGTCGAAGTGCTTCCACAATCACAAGACGACTACCTCGATGAGGGCTATTTCAGAGCTGGTCATACCATTCGAAAAACGCGCTTCGTTTTTGTGGACCAAGATTTCTGGAGTACAGTATGGTCCCGAGTCAACCTGCAGACGTATTCCTTGAGCAAGAGCCAGCGAAAACTATGGAACAAAGTCACCAAGCAATTCACGTATTCGGTCCAACCTTACGAAGATCTTGAAGATCAACACCAGGTCTATCACATCTATCAGAAAAATCATCCGCTTGACGTCGGAGAGACCCTCCACGATATTTTTGGACGCCACCAGCCTACCCACGATTTCGGGACGCATACTGTACGAATCTACAAAGATGAGGAGCTTGTTGGCTTTTCGCTTTTCGATCTCGGAGAGGACAGTATCGCCTCATTGATGGGTTGCTATCTGCCTGAATATGCGGGCCATAGTCTCGGATATTTCAGTATGCTCGCTGAGTTGAATTTTGGACGTGATAAAGGTCTCAGTTTCTATCATCCTGGCTATTGTGTGCCTGGAGTTGCTGCTTTTGAATATAAGCTCCGCCTACCTAACCTTGAAGGAAAGAGCTATATCAACGAGGACTGGCAATCCATGGATGATTTACTCAAGCTGTCCCTTCCAAAGACGCTTCTCATCGAAAAGCTCGAGGCGCTTCAATTTGCATTGCGCATCAACGGAGTAGTGCATGAACGCGTCTATACCCCACTCTACGAGGTACTACCAGAGAGCCAATACATTTATGGACCGTTCCCCCATCCGGTAATGATTAAGCTTACCGATGAAAATCACTTTGGTCAAATTTTCATTAGTTATGACTTGGTGAAGGATAGGTACGAAGCCTATATCGGACAGGCCATTGCAGACTTGAAATTCGAACTTGACTTGGCTGATTTTGTAGCAAAACTGCCCAAGAATAGCGACTTACAACTTTTCGAAATGAGGGGCTTGATTTACGTAAGCACCAATGAAGCAGCATTAGCAACACACTTAAGACCAAAGCCTCTCCGAGATCACTTAAAGAAGCTTTTTGACCTGGAATAAATTTGCTATTATAAATATCTTACTTTAATCACAATAAAGGTTTCACCTTCCGGTGATAAATCAAATTTAAAGTCGTCAAATTTTGGCCGTCGTATTCCCCTTACTTCGTAATTACTGAATCCAAAACCTTCTTCGGGGAGCAGCCAGCCCCAGTCCATACCTCCGTTGTCGTTTTCATCATCGCAAATAGCAACACCGTATTCTCCTGGTGCGACATCAGTAATGGAAAACTCGACTATTCCATCCTTAAAACTCGTCTTCGGAGCTGCGCGTTGAAAGCTACTCTTCTCGGTCTTCCATTGGGCTTCCGTATCGTAGAACCCTAAGCGAATGGTCCCTTCTGGTGCTCGGACATTTTCGACGCGAACGCGTAAGGTTTGAGCTTGAATGCTTGCGCCAAAACCAAGACATAGTAAACACGTCAGGAGCACTGAAGCAAGAAGCTTAGGCGGGTCAAAATCTAGGTTAGGAATCAAGTTGAGCATTCGTTATGGAAGATCAGGAAAATTCTGGTAGCAAACAAGCAGCAAAACAGATTGACATATCGTTAAGCTTGCAAAAGTTATAAACCCGAATCTCGCATTAGAATTGATGCTAAAAGCTTAAAAGCCGATGTATGCTCAGGGATAATAGATTGAAGACCTAGAACCATATGACAAAATACATCTTGAGCATTTTTTTGTCCGTCTGCACCATAGCATGCTTTGCAGTGCACAAGCCTGTAGCACATAGCTCTCAATCAGTCAAGGCGGAGGCTTTTGAAAATGCTGATCGACTTCTAAAATTTCAAACACCCTCTCCAGACAACATAGCAACGAAAGATGTCTTTTGGAGAGATTTCGCCATCGCGGTTGCGGCTATAGGCCTTGGTCAAATTCTAGGAATTTGGGTAGGTGCAAGTGGCTTAAATTCTCCAATAGCACAACCGTCAGGTTTGCTCGCAGTAATTCTATTCATCTTCGCTACAGTTCTATTTCTCTTCGGCATATTCTGGCTCATAAGAGCCATCGCTAGAAAAATAAAATCAAAAAGAAAGAAGCGGAAGGCTGCCGATTAACAATCTACTTCAGCAACTTAGCATACTTAGCAGGATCTATGAGCGTCTCAACTGCATCGACCACTTCCTGATCATTACGCAGACCGATGCGAATACGACCTTCTTGAAGATAGTACCGACTGGCGATCTCTTTCTCGATAAGGTCTAAAATAAGCTCCTTATGCTGCTCAAGTTCTGCACGCTTAGCTGTCTGAATTTTTGCCTGCAATGCCGTGATATCAGCCGCTTTTAAATAATGGTCTGACTCTACCTGCTCGGCAAGCGCATTAAGCTTCTGCTCTGCTGGAGTATCATAGTTAAACTCACGCTTTTCAAGAAATGCAACGAAATCATTCCAAGCTGTAAATTGAAACTCATCTACTGGTCCGATGTCCGCATTTTTTACAGCATACTCCGTTGCGAAGTCAAAGACAATCCATTCTTTAGTAAGGATATTGAGAATATCAGAATCATCGTCACGGTCAACTACTAGGTCTGGCTTTACACCTCCTCCATCGAGCACAGTGCGACCACCCAAGGTTTTGAACTTTGTTCGTTGGGCATCGGGAATATCAACAGGTTCCCCATCTTCGTATTCGACACCTTGAATACATCTTCCTGAAGGAATGTAGTACTTGGCTATGGTCAACTTGAGGCGACTGTTGTATCCAACATCCTTTTGATTCTGTACGAGGCCTTTTCCAAACGAGCGTTGCCCGATAAGCACTCCACGATCAAGGTCTTGGATTGCACCAGCTACAATTTCCGATGCAGATGCCGAACTGCCGTTAATCAATACGACAACCGGCATATCAGGGAAAGCTGGATTTTTAAGTGTCTTGAATGAACGGTTCCATTCTTTCACTTTACCCTTTGTGGTAACGACACGTTCGCCTTTAGGGACGAAAATGTTCGTCACATTCACAGCCTCTTGGAGCAATCCACCTGGATTACCACGGAGGTCAAGTACGATGCCTTTGATATCAGGATTCTCGTCTCTGACTTCTTGGAGTGCATTCTGAACGTTGCGGCCTGCATCTTTGGTAAATTGGGAAAGGGCTACATACGCGATCCCATCTCGGATAACTCCAGAATACGGGACATTAGGAAGGTTGATTTCAGCACGCGTCGCGCTTATCGTCTCTTCGCCTCCACCCGGACGATTCACCTTAATTTCCACCTCAGTTCCAGGAAACCCTTTCAAGATTTCGTTGACCTGCTCAATTTTTTTGCCTTCGACGTTATTTCCATCAACTTCGAGGAGAACATCACCAGCTTTTAGTCCTGATTTAACTGCGGGACTTCCAGTATGGGTTTGAACGAGGACGATTTTATCATTGATGTTCACGAAATCAGCCCCAAGTCCGTCATATCGCCCTTCGGTCATGAGACGATAGCCTTCGATCTCAGATTCTGAGATGTAGTTCGTGTAAGGATCGAGACTCTCTACCATTGCATCGATGCCAGTGCGCATGACCACAGCCGGATCGATTTCATCTACATAGTAGGTGTTGAGCTCCTTGTAAAGATTGGTGAACACTTCAAGGTTCTTGGAAATTTCGAAGAAACGACCGTGATCTGGCGGTGTTGTAGTGGCTATTAGCCCGATTACACCGACGAGAAGAAGAGCTGAGAGTTTGAGCGTTTTTTTCATCCGTGGTGGGTGTTTTAAAGGTCGATGGGGCCAAAAGTCAGTTTCAGCTTGCGCCAAAACCTCCTGCCCACTTGTTATAAACGAGACTTAGAGCAAAAAGTGTGCGTGATATTGAAGAAAGACGCATCTGTATACTAAAACTACTATGCAAATGCTTCTGTAAGTAGAACTTCATTGGTCAAATCTGAGCAAACCCTCTCGGCGATACAGTGCGATTAAGCTAATCCTCACGCTTAGGGGATTAGTTGATCTACTAGGCTTCTGGGGCAACTAAGTGCAAAGGAATTGATGTCACTCCCAACTTAGCATTATCACCTAAGTTAAACGACAAAAGCCCGCCTCGACATGGTCGAGACGGGCTTTTCAATCCTAAAATTCTACTGGAGAATTAGTACTTGATATTCAAGACGTAGCGGTCTGAGTTATCAGCGGCTGTTACGATAACGTTCATCACCTCTACGAGGTAGTAACGGTTATTAGTCTCAGAGAACACAGCAAAAATGCTTCCTGGAGTTACTTGTTGAGACTCATTGATGTCGACACTTGAAGATTCAAAACCTTCGATGATCGCTTCTTGAGTAGTTACGTCTGCAAAAGGGTTTTCTGCAACGAACGCTGCCGAAGGAGCTCTCAAAATTGTCATTGAGTTCGCAGGAGCGATTTGTTGACGCCAGTTATCAGCATCGGGCAATGAAGTATCAATACCAAGATCTCTGAGTTCTGCAGTCATATCCATAGATCCTGTTCCAGCTCCAGCGTCTAAATCAACTCCACCAGTTCCAGCAGGACCTGCTTGGTTGCTGAAAAGAACCGTTTCAAAAGACTGCTGGATAGGAGTAGTCACAATTTCAACAGGTGTAGTGATTGTTAAGTCAACGCTTGCGGTTGCTTGAGCAACATCCGTTACCGTAATCGTGTATGTAGTTGAAGCATCAAAATCACTTGGAGCTTGGAAGAAAAACGTTCTGGTAAATCCAGAAGAGTCTACCCCAGTCCTATTTGAAGTGAGGACTCCTGTGATATCATCCGGACGAACTGAAGAAGAAGTCGCGTCAAGGAGCACACCATCACGCTCAAATGATACAGTCTGAAGGTTGTCGTCGATGTCGTCTCCGATCACGGTAAAACCAATAAAGGAGCCATTGGCATCTTGACCAGTGATTGCAAAACTGTCAACGACCACACCTGCGCCGTTCTGAAGCTCAACAGTAGGATCGTTGTTTGTTTGACCTACTGGCGGTACATCGGGATCTTCATCACAACCTACCATAGTAAGCGTAAGTGCCATGAAAGCCATGGCTGAAAATTTCATCAGTGATTTCATCTGAAAAGAATTGAGGGGTTTGTCAAGGAATTGAAAGAAGCTATCAGCAGTATTTTTTGACTGCATTAAAAGCTTTTTTAAGTTGATTTTTTAGATGTTATAGCGCCTGAACTAACGAGAACTATTACACATATGTTGAGCAAAGGTCATGTTTTTTTAGCAGAGTATAAAAACTTTATGCGCAAATGGGCTATTAATCTTGCGTTAATGCTCAGGGTTGCGGGCGCGATAGCCTTTGTAGTAGCGAACACCGAGCGCTAACCCGATCATGAACGTCACAAGGATGCCAAACGCTGCCAAAGCATCTAAATTATTTCTTAGGACGGCTAATAACACAATCGCTAGCAGAAATACGGTTGGCACCTCATTCATCAAGCGTAGACGCTCTGGCTTGACCTGACTCGGATTTTCCTCGATTCGCCTAATGTAGGTTTTGGCGAAAGCCTGAAACCCAACCAGCAATACCAATAATACCAGCTTGACTTGCAACCAAGGGAACGATATATAACCTGGATTCTGGAAAAGCATCAATATGCCACAGAACCAAGTGATAACAGCGCCAGGTATGACAATTATGCTGTACACGCGCTTCTCCATGCGTGTAAATTGCTCGAGTAAAATCTCGCGCGCAGGCTCCTCTCGTTGATTTGCCTCAGCCAAATAGACGAAGATGCGAAGCCAGTAAAACAAGCCCGCAAACCAAGCAACAAAGCCAACGATGTGAAACGCCTTGGCGTAGAGGATTCCCATTGCGCAAAGAAACGAACCCTTTGTGTAGCTCGGCGTTCATTTCTAATATAGATTCACTATGGACTTCATTGACTACTACAAGGTGCTCGGGGTCGAAGAGGCCGCCGACGTAAAAGCCATTAAAAAGGCTTATCGGAAATTGGCGCGGGAATTTCATCCCGACGTTAATCCAGATGACGCCAGCGCAGAACAGAAATTCAAAGAGATCACGGAAGCGTATGAGGTGCTTTCAGATAAAGAAAAGCGAACTACATACGATAAGTACAGCAAGCAATTCGGAAAAGACTGGCAACAAGGGCCAGCCTTCGAACAAGCTCAGAAACAAAGGACTGGACAACGAAGTGGTTCACGCGGCGGGTATACCTACACCAGTGCAGGCGATGAACAAGATTTCAGCGACCTGTTTGAAGAAATGTTTGGAGCAAGCGGTAGTTTCAACGAATACAAACGAGGTGGCAGTTCTTCGCGCTCTGGGAGGCGATTTGCCTCAGCTGACCTCCGGGCCACGCTACGCCTTCCACTGAGTGAAATTATGACTGACCAAAAACAGGTCGTAGAAGTCAGTGGTAAAAAAATTAGACTCACAATTCCTGCGGGCGTTTCGGATGGCCAGACCATTAGAATAAAAGGACAAGGAGCACAAGCTCAAAATGGAGTAAAAGGTGATCTCTATCTCACTTTCGACATTGTCATGCCTGAAGGGATGAGAAGGGAAGGAAGCGATTTGTATGCTTCGGTACCCGTAGACTTTTATGATGCA
>CALDUE010000151.1 GCA_937923485.1 uncultured Saprospiraceae bacterium | reverse complement strand
TACCGCGCCTTCACCGAAAACCTATTCCAGCTTCCGCAAAACGAGCCCCTCTCTACCTTCGGCGCAGATGTAGACGTAGCTGCCTACGCCAACGTTCGTCGCTTTTTAAACCAAGGGCAAGTACCACCAACTGACGCTGTGCGTACGGAAGAACTCGTCAACTATTTTAACTATGATTATCCGCAACCCAAAGGAAAGGATCCTGTCTCGATTACAACCGAGCTGGGCGACTGCCCTTGGAACAAAGACCACCAACTCTTACATATCGGATTGCAAGCAAAAGAGCTTGATGTCGATAAGCTACCACCATCAAATCTTGTCTTCTTGATTGATGTTTCTGGAAGCATGAGTGCTCAAAATAAACTTCCACTCCTTAAGGAATCATACCGCTTATTAGTTCCACAACTAAGGCCTGAAGATAAAATCAGTATTGTTGTCTATGCAGGAGCTGCAGGAACCGTTTTAGAACCTACCTCGGGCGACCAAAAAGAAAAGATTCTTGCAGCGATCTATAAACTCAAGTCAGGAGGGAGCACTGCCGGTGCAGCAGGTATCCTACTCGCTTACCAACTCGCCGAAGAGCATTTTGTCAAAGACGGGAACAACCGTGTCATCTTGGCTACCGATGGAGACTTCAACGTCGGCACTTCTGTGAATGAAAGCCTTGAAAGACTCATTGCCAAAAAACGCAAGACTGGAATCTTCCTCAGCGTTCTTGGCTTCGGTCAAGGCAACTACCAAGATGCGCGTATGCAATCACTTGCAGAGAAAGGCAACGGCAACGCAGCCTATATCGACAACATGCTCGAAGCACGCAAGGTCCTCGTCGAGGAATTTGGCGGCTCAATGTACACCGTCGCCAAAGACGTCAAGCTGCAAGTGGAATTCAATCCAGCACAAGTGGCAGCCTACAGACTCGTTGGATACGAAAGTCGCCTGCTCGCCGCTCAGGATTTTAACGATGACAAAAAGGACGCTGGTGACATGGGTTCGGGACACACCGTCACCGCTCTTTACGAGATCATACCAGCAGGAAGCAAATCTGATTTTCTTCCGTCGATCGACGGCTTAAAATATCAAAAACCAAAAGGCACCGATGGTATTAAGTTCTCGCGAGAATTGGCAACCGTTCGCATGAAGTACAAGCATCCACAAGATGAGAAGAGCCAAGCCAAAGTTGAAGTAACGCTAAATGCAGGCAACACAGCTTTCGCCAAAACCAGTGAAGCCTTCCAATGGTCGGCAGCCATCGCAGGCTGGAGTCTTATTTTGAAAGACAGCGATTATGCGAAACAACTGGACTACTCGGACCTCATCTCGACTGCTGAAGTAGCGCGCGGAAAAGATATTAAAGGGTATCGGGCTGAGGCCATCCGCCTCATGGAAACAAGTCGAAATTTGGCCATACCCCCCGAGCTCGTAGAAACGGGGCGATAGCTAGTAGAAATCGAACTGTCAGCTCGGGCTAGGTCATTGACTAGCTCGGGCTGACAGCTCTTCTTTTTTCATGTTTGGATGAAAGGAACAGGAGGCGAATGATTGTCACGGGAATGAATGTATTAACAAATGATTAATCATTCATGCATTAAGGCGATGATCGGGAATACTCTTTTGCAAAAATTGAAAAACCAATTAACGGTAATTATCAACCAAAAAATGTCGAGAACCGGGGGTTTATCTGTTCAAACTACCCCTTTAATATTATAGAAAAACTTTGCTTTCCTTGTAGTTTTGGTCTTTGAGACTGAACGATTCATGAGTTATTGGCATCAAGCCATTACTTGAGAAGAAAACTACACCGAAGTGAACCGATTAATACACACACTACCCCTGCTAGGGCTTCTTGTTGCCCTATGTTTTGGCGTAAGCTCAAACACCCTCCACGCGCAAAGCTTCAATTCGACAGGACTGAGTGGCGAGAACCTCAATAATCCAACCTCCCTCGAGTTTGGACCTGATGGTAGACTTTACGTGTCCCAGCAAAATGGCGCGATCAAAGCCTACACAATTACCCAAAGTGGTAGCAATTACAATGTAACAGCGACCGAAGACATCGACATTATCCGTCAGGTGCTCAACCACCAAGATTTTAACGGTCAAATCTTTCCAGGAGCCATAAGTCGCCAGATTACTGGAATTCTCACCGCAGGTACAGCTAGTACGCCGATTCTATACGTAACCAGTTCTGACTACCGTATCGGTGGTGGTGGTGGTGGTGCTGATCTTGACCTCGACACAAATTCGGGCATCATTCACAAGCTGACCAAAACCAACAACGGTTGGCAACGTCTTGACCTCGTGCGTGGACTTCCGCGTTCGGAGGAGAATCATGCAAACAATGGTATGCAGATCGATGGCAACATCCTTTTTGTTGCTCAAGGAGGACACACCAACGCAGGTGCTCCATCCAACAATTTCGCATTCACTACAGAGTATGCTTACTCTGCTGCGGTACTTACCGTCGACCTAGCTGCTATCGAGGCAATGCCTACGAAGACCTGGGGAGAAGATGGTTCACTTTATAAGTACGACCTCCCCACCCTCGATGATCCTACTCGTCCGAATACTGGCCCTAACGGCGCAGATGTGGGCGATCCTTTCGGTGGAAACGACGGACTCAACCAAGCAAAAATCACGGCGAATAGCCCAGTCCAAATTTATGCGCCTGGCTTCCGTAACCTATACGACCTCGTGTTGACTGAAAGTGGCCACCTCTACGGTTGGGACAACGGACCGAATGGCGGTTGGGGTGGACACCCTGCCAACGAAGGTGTGGGTACGGCAACAAACAATTGGATTAGCGGGGAGCCTGGATCTTCTGGTCCTGGACCAAACGATGCCCAAGTCAACAACCGTGACGGTTTGCACTTTATCACAGGTCAAGGTTATTACGGCGGTCACCCAAATCCTATCCGAGCAAATCCTAGTGGCGCTGGACTTTTCACGCAAAGCGGAAATGGCGGCGGTTCGGCAGGAACGTGGCGCACAAGCACAGGTGGTGCGAATCCACTACCGAGCGATTGGCCACCCTTGCCACTTTCGTTCGCAAACCCTATTGAGGGCGATTATCAGAACCCAGGCGTCGATGATGCAAGTGTATTCACCGTTCAGGCGTCTACAAACGGCATGTGTGAGTACACCTCTAGTGCTAACGGTGGAGCATTGCAAGGAGACATTCTAGCCGCAAGTTTCAATGGTAAACTTTACCGTGTTCAGCGCAATGCGAACGGAACGATCAGCGGTTCGGCGGCGGTAAGTGTTCTTGCCGAGAATTTTGGTTCTACTCCGCTTGATGTCACCGCCCAGGGCGATAATGAAATCTTCCCAGGAACCATCTGGGCAGCAACGTATGGCGCTGATAACATTACGGTTTTCACACCGACGGCAGGACCAATTGGTGGCTGTCAAAACGTGACCAGCATCTCGCTCGACAACGACAACGACGGCTATACCAATGCCGACGAAACGCAAAACGGAACGGACCCCTGCTCACAAGCAAGTACTCCTCCAGATGCCGATGGTACGTTAATCAACGGCTTCAAAGTATCTGACCTAAACGATCCAGATGATGACGATGATGGTCTTAATGACAACATTGACGCTTTTGCACTCGATGCGAGCAACGGACAGAACACAGTCTTGCCACTTGACCTTCCGCTTCTCAACGGAGATCCTGGAACAGGATTTTTTGGAGTAGGATTTACTGGTCTAATGACCAACGGGCAAGACTACTTGCTCAACATCGCCGATGAGACCAATTCCAGTACGGAGATTATCGCAGGTGGTGCAGTAGGACTCTTCACCATCAATAACCAAGAAGGAGGAGATGCGTACAATGAATTTAATTCACTCAAAAACGGATTCCAACTTGGCTTCCCGCTTACGCAAAACTCTCCAGTAACTACACTCGAAACCAAGCTACTCGGACCGATCTGGAATGGTACTCCGATCAATTTCCAGCAAGCTGGTTTTGCCTTGAGCGATGGATCACAAGTCAACTACCTAAAACTCGTTCCAATCAGTCTTAATGGGACGAAAGTTGAGGTGCAGTACCAAGAGGATGATGCAGATGTTGCAAGTCAGGCGTACACGTTTGCCGGTCTCGAAACAGCCTCTGAAATTGTTTTGCAACTGGTCATTGATCCAGCGGCAGGAACGGTTCAACCTAAAATTAAACTCGACAACGGCCCTCTTCAAAATGTTGGTGCAGCTGTTCAGTTGCAGGGCAACTTGCTGCAGCGTGTGCAAGGCAATCTTGCTCCAGCCGTTACTATTTTGACTACAAGTGCAGCGCCAGGAGTAACGATGAACGCCACTTATGATTACATCCGCATCAATCAAGCGGGCAGTACTGCAACGGGTTCATGGACAACTATCGATGGTAACGGGACATGTAATGCAACAGGCCAACCGGGCAGCTGCGCACAAGGACGTCACGAAGCGAGTTACGTGCAAGTAGGACGTAAATTCTATTTACTTGGCGGACGTGAGCACGGATCGAATGTCAATATTTACGACCCAGCGACCGATACTTGGACAATCGGTTCTGATCCAGGATTCCCTGTACACCACTTCCAAGCAGTTGCTTTTGACGGACTCATCTACGCCATAGGTATTTTTGAAGACAACAACTTCCCGACCGAGAAACCTTATGATAAAGTTCTGATCTACGATCCTGCGCGTGATCGTTGGTTTGATGGTCCAGCTATTCCTACCGCTCGTATTAGAGGCTCGGCAGGTTGTGTAGCTCGCAATGGGAAACTGTATCTCGTTGGTGGTATCACAAATGGACACACTTCGGGATGGTCGAATAAGTTTGATGAGTATGATCCTGCGACGGGACAGTGGACAACGCTTCCTAACGTTCCTCGCGCAAGAGATCACTTTCATGCAGCGCTCAGCGGTGATAAGTTATACGTCGTAGGTGGTCGTCGTTCTGGACAAACCAGCACCTTCCTACCTACCATCGGAGCGGTTGATGTTTACGATTTCGGCACAGGCAGTTGGAGTCGACTTCCGAACAACCTTCCTACGCAACGAGCAGCCCCAGCGGTAGGCATTCTTAATGGTGAATTGATCGTAGCAGGTGGTGAGCGAAATGCAGGCTTGGCCAACGACGATGTTGAAGCACTCAATTTGACGACCAATGAATGGCGCACGTTAGCTCCTCTAAATGAGGGTCGTCACGGAACTCAAGCCATCGTAAATAACGGTGCGATTTACGTTGCATCAGGTTCTCCAAATCTTGGAGGAGGTTCTACGCAGACACAAGAGAGATTTACCTTTAATGGAGGTAATCCGTCTGTCACGGGTACTGTTTTGGCGCAAGCTCAAGTTTCTTCGCCTTCCGGCAAAACCTGGAACAACGTTGTCAACGGGCAAAATGCAAACGAGACCATTATGCTTTCACACAGCGGTGGAAACCAAGGTGCTGTCATCGAACAAATGAGCATCTCAGGCAATGGCTTCAGCATCGTCGGTGGTGCGAATGCTTTGCTCGGTCGATTAATCAGACCTTCGTCGGCTATCGACATTTTGGTCAATTATGCTCGCTCAAGCAATGCTGCGGCAAGTGGAACACTTACGATTAGAACTTCCGCTTCCGCTCAAAACATCACCGTTGCACTCAATGCCCCAGCAGTTGGATCGACTGGCGGTGGCGATAGCTTCTTCATCAACTGTGCTGGTCCAGCGGTCACAACAGGCGGCCAAGCATACATCGCGGATCAATACTTCACAGCAAGTAATGCATTTGCTGGCACTGGAGCAGCAATTGGAGGAACAACACAGGACGTCCTTTACCAAGGACACCGTTTTGTAAATGGTAACTTCGGCTACAACATCCCGGTCAGTAATGGCAGCTATGATGTCACTTTGAAGTTTGCCGAAACCTTCTTCTCTACAGCAGGAAATGGTGCAAGCGGTCCCGGTCGTCGCGTCTTCAATGTCAACATCGAAGGCCAACGTGTACTCACGAATTTTGACGTGAATGCAGCATCGGGAAGCAATGCAGCCGTGGCAGTTGATCGCACGTTTACCGTGAATGTAACTGGCGGAAACCTAGACATTGATTTCTTAAAAGGCACGGCGAATAATCCTTTTATCTCTGCAATCACTGTGGTACCAAGTTCGGGTACACCTTCTGGTCCGAGCATGAGCTTGAACCCAACGAGTATCGCTTTCCAAACGCAAGCACTCAATACAACGAGTAATGCGGTAAACGTCACGGTTTCAAACTCTGGTGATCAATCGGCAACAGTGAATAGTATTTCAATTGCCGGTGCGCAAGCATCTGCATTTGCCAATACCAACCTTTCTGGTGGTAATACCATTGCCGCAGGAGCATCTCGCACATTCCAAGTAACGTTCAGACCAACGAGCGCGCAACCAGCGGTGCAGCAAGCACAACTCACGGTCGATTTTAACGGCAGCGTTTCAAGTCTAACGATGAACCTTACGGGTGAAGCACAGCAACCTTCTGGTGGAGGCAGCAGTGGTGGCAACGGTGCTGACCTTGAAATGTCTGCTGCTTCTACTAATGGAACCATTGGTCAGTGGCAAGTTGGAGGAGGTCGTTTCACCCTCACAAATACAGGCACGGCCTCGGCAAGCGGAGTCACGGTAATGCTTCGCCTACCAAGCGGATATGTATACGAAGGCGGCAATGAAGCGATGGTATCTCAAGGAACCTTCAATCCTTATCAAGGTGGAGAGTGGAACGTAGGTACACTTGCAGCAGGCGCTTCGGCAACCATCGATTACCGCGTGTTTAATCCATTGACTACTGCGGCGAAAGTTGACGCATGGGTAAGTGGTCAAAACGGAACGGATCAAGATTCGAGTCCGAGTGCAAACCCAGACGGTGAGGATGACACTACGTGCTTTGAGTTCAATGGCTCAGGTGCCTGTGGTGCGAATACCGGCGGTGGCGGAGGCCCCGTAGTTCCTGGACCGGCCATACTATCAGTGAGTCCAGCTAGTATCAATTTCCCTAGTCGCCAAGGTGGCCAGACAGCTACTCAGGCGGTAACGATTAGTAACACTGGCGGAACGGCTGCGACGGTATCAAGAAGGCGCTTCATAGCTCCTAATCCAGGGCAATTTGCATTCTCTGGCCTTGGAGCAAGCACATCGATTGCGGCAGGAGCATCGGTCACGTTTAACCTCACCTTCGCCCCTACACTTAATAATTCAGGCACGAAGACTTCGACCTTTAGAATCGAGTTTGCAGATGGAGTTTCTACCATCAATATTCCAGTAACTGGAACCATCTCTGTTCCAACTGGCGGTGGCGGTAACGACCCTGACCTTGAATTGGCAATCACTACCACTACTCCAAACCCAGGCATCTGGACGACCTTTGAAGGAACAGTGACCATCACCAACAATGGTGGAGCGTCGGTGAGCGGAGTTGCTGTGCAAATGGCGCTTCCTCCAGATATGGTCTTTGTCGGCGGCAATGAGGCATCAACAAGCCAAGGTTCCTTCAATCCATATAGTGCACCACAGACATGGATGATTGGCACTTTAGCAGCAGGAGCTACGGCCACACTAGATGCGAACTTGTTTTACATGACAACTGCTCCGCGCCGTCTCACTGCATGGGTAAGTGCTCAAAACGGAGCCGATGCCGATTCACAAGCTGGCAACGGCTTTGGGAATGGAGAGGACGATGAAGCTTGCTTTGAATATAGAGGTGGCGGTGCTTGCTCTTCTTCGAGTGCTCGCGTTGCAACCCCAACAAACTTCTTCGCTGCTATCCGCGACTTGGAAGTAGAGACGTATTGGAACTTGGATCAGCATGATTTGTCGACGCGTGACTATGTGGTTGAGCGTAGTACCTCAGATAGTGATTGGGAATTAATCGGCACTGCTTTGCCGAGTGCAAATCCTACGCTTCACGTGTGGGACATGGCTCCTGCGTTTGGACTTAATCGCTACCGTCTATCTACCCGTAATGCTGATGGTTCGATTCGTGAGCAGAGCATCCGCGAAGTTTCCTTCAATGTCGATGCGAGAGTAATGCAGGTCTTCCCTAACCCTGCCTCTGATCGCCTCACCATTTTCACCCCCTCTTCGGATGTGTACGAAATGGAGGTGGAGATCTACAACACTTTAGGTCAAAAGATGAGCTCCTTCAAGTTTGATCGTGCAGCTACGCAAGAGATTGAGTTGGGCGCGCATTGGCCAGAAGGCTTCTACCAAGTGCAAGTGCGCGTAGGTGGAGTACGCAAAGCATTTGGCGTGCAGGTGGTGCGGTAGAAATTGAAACTATTCCTTATCAAGAGAGGCAACTGGATTTGATCTGGTTGCCTCTTTTTTATTTGATATTATCAAATAGAATAATGAGAAATGGATAGACGCTACCTTCGGAAGCTCTCCAATCGATATCCGACTCCGAGTCTAACATTAAAGCTTGTGCCTCGCTCGGAGCCCATCACTCCATCAGCGTTCACGCCATAGCGTGCGCCAGACAAAACTTGACTATCGAACATGAGATTGATATACTCATTGATCGGTACTGCTGCTCGGGTACCGATGGTATAGCGTAGCCGATTTGCACTATTAGCATCATAAGGTGAAGCGGTATTATAGACTAGCGCTTGGGTCGACTCCTCCCGAAAAACCCGCTCTCCTGACCACCCTTGTAGCACAGAAAATCCAGTGCCTGCGTAGAATGCGAAATCACAGCCGCGCGTGGGTACAAGGTAGCTGATGGTGGCAATTGCATTCAAATCGGTAAAATAACCTGAGCTTAGTATTGGATTATTGCTGTTAGTGCCATCGCCGTCGGTATTAAACCGATCGTGCCTTCGCCCATAGTCTAAATTTAAGCTTGCGCCAAAACGTCTTCCAAAACTTCTAAAAACGCCTCCTGTAAAAGATGAGCGCAGAAGGTTGGCGCGATTTGAAAATAGTTCTTTCACACCATTGCTTTGCTTGTAGATGCGCTCATAGCCTATTCCACCAGCACCGTACCATAGCCAGTATGGGCGAGTGCGCATTTCTTTTCTTCTTCGAGGAGGCTGATGAATTGTATGACTTGACAACGATTCACCAGTAATATGAATCGTGAGAGTATTCTGGAAAGGCCAATCACTACTCGCATTTACCGAAAAGGATAAAAAAAATAAAAAAAAGCAACCTAGTATTAAGCTTTGAAATTGAATGATCATAATTTAAATCACGTTCCGTAAGAAGAATGGCAGTTAAAAAGGATATTTGAAACGCCAACCCAAGGTAATATACAGCATATAAGTATTTCTTGTTTCAGATTCCGACCTAACTCTCTCGAAGACAGCCTTTTACCAAAAGACAAACAAATCTAATGCACTAAACTCCATCGCTTCAACAATCAACATTTCCACTATTTAGGCAGGCGTACTACCTGAGGTACAACAATTGCAAAACAATCCTTATATATAAGTTGGCAAATTTTTTGGTACTTCTACTACTACGTCTACCGAAAAATACATATGATTACTTCATTCTTAGTCTCTACACCCGAAGCATTTTCAACACTACTTGCAGAAAATCCAAAAGCAAACCTAGCCCTAACCTTCAGCTCGTTGAAGTTTGATACTGAAGGCATTAAACGATTTGCGGTCGAAGCTGACCTTCGTATTTGCGGTTGCTCTACGGCGGGTGAGATCTACGATGGCAGTTTAGAAGTTGATCAAATGACAGGGTTGCTTCTTAGTGTCCCTCCAACATCTTTTAAGGTATGGCAAGGAATAGCAGGTGATCCGTACGAGAATGCCGTTGTACTAGGTCGCGAGGCGATCGCTACCTATACAAATCCGCAGATCTTCCTGCTCAGTGGCGGGATTCACATCAATGGAGAAGAAATTATCTCAAGTATCTGTAAGGGAGCAAAACGTTCACTTACCATAGTTGGCGGTATCGCTGCTGATGATTTCGCATTTCAAGGCACCTTTAGCTACAGTGAAACGGACACCTTGAACCCTGGAATCACAGCCGTAATCTTTGATGGAGATCAAGTGCAACTAAAAAACGAAACAACTTCTGGTTGGGAGCCAATAGGCAATGAATATGTGATTACGAAGGCCGAAGGCAACCAGGTTCAAATGATTAATAATGAACCTGCACTTGGGTTTTTCAATAAACACTTTGGCCGAATTTACAACTCTGAAGTAAAAGGAAGCGAGGTGAGTCTGGCAACAAGCCAATATCCTCTCCAACTTTTACGCCCTGAGGGAAACATCCTTCGCTCGCCGATGATGGAGGGTGACAACGATACAATTTTCTTGGCTGCAGGTGTAAAATCTGGAGAACGTTTTCGTTTCTCTATCGCCCCTGGCGTTGAAGTTATCGATCAAACTGTAGAATACTTTGAAGAAAGAAACAAGGCAAGTCAAAAGCCAGATGGCGTCCTCATGATCAGCTGTAAAGGAAGGCATGCAGCTTTTGGACCTTTGCTGGAAGATGAGATTCAACAAATCTACGACATCTTTGATGCGCCAATGGCAGGTTTTCTCTCTTATGGAGAAATTGGATCTATTGAAAATAAAGAGTGTGCACTTCACAACAATACGTGCTCAATGGTTTTAATCAATATTCTCTAAAGTATCTCACCCGTGCAGTCAAAAACATACAAAAGCATAGACCAGAGACTAGCTGCATTGATAGACTCTGGAGATTTAAGCCCTGCTTCAATAGAGCTTGTTGCCGAACTCCAAAAACTTCTTGAAAAGGAGCGGAAGCGCAATGAGTTCATTATTAATCGAATCTCAACGGACAAGCAGATTGCGAATAACTTATTGAATACAGCCTTAGCAGATGCCCAGCTAAATTTAAGAAAGCTGGAAATTTCAAATGAAGAGATGGAGCATTTTATGCACGTTGCTTCTCATGATCTAAAGACTCCTCTACGTAGTATTGGTAGTTTTTCAAACCTTGTTAATCGTCGCTACGGAAAAGATTTACCAGAAATCGCTCAGGAATACTTGAACTATATTCAAAGCAGTTCCAAAGCAATGAATGTCATCATTGAAGATCTCGTCAACTTCAATGCGGCAGGTTCATATCAAAAGGTAGAATCTTTCGATTTCGATGAATTAGCCAAAGAGATTGAAACTTTCCTATTCGCAGATATAGAAGAGAGCGGAGCGCAATTGACCTTTGAGCCGCTTGGGATGGTTTCTGCACCACGAAGTGCAGTCGGACAGCTTCTGCAAAACCTGATTCGAAATGCAATTGTCTATCGCGAACTGACTCGCCCCTGCGAGATTAAAGTGACTTTACAACGGGGTAAAGAAGGATTCACCTTTTGCGTTGCGGACAATGGAGTTGGACTCAGCTCAGATTATCGCGAGAAAGCGTTCTTACCGTTCAAACGCGTTGGAGATTTAACGCGAGAAGGATCAGGAATGGGACTTGCCATTTGTAGACGCATAGCGCGTAAAACCGGAGGCGATATAGATTTCCGAGGCGAGGTAGGTGTGGGAACTAGTTTCTATGTAGGTATCGGAGAAAAACCCATGATCCCTACTGAGGTCGAAGCTTAATTCGCGTACTGTAGACTCAACTCTATTTGGTTCAGCCTGTTTCCAACGCATGGAGTTGAACCATAAAATTATCGGCACTGGTGAGCCATTTGTCATCCTTCACGGCCTGTTCGGAATGCTCGATAATTGGCAGACGCTCGGGAAGCGTTTTGGCGAAAGCAGAAAGACCATCCTCGTCGACCAACGCAACCACGGCAAGTCACCACATGCCGACGAGGTTGACTACCCTAGCCTAGCAGGCGATCTAGCTGAATTTCTTGAGCATCTAGCTGTTGAAAAGTCCGATGTGCTTGGACATTCTATGGGTGGCAAAACGGCCATGCAGTACGCGCTGAATTTCCCTGATCGTATTCGCAAACTTGTCGTGGTGGATATGGGTGTGAGGCAATTTCCTCGCGGACATGATGAAATCTTTGCAGCGATGCGTTCGCTTCCGCTAAGCACTAAAGAAGGTGAGGATCCGCTCACAAGATCGCAAATCGACGACTTACTTGCAGAAAAAATCGCGGATGCTGGTGTCCGTATGTTTTTGCTGAAAAATCTAAAGCGTAACAAAGAAAGCGGCTACGAGTGGAAGATGAACCTCGATGCTTTAGAGCGTGGCTATCCAGAAATACTCAAGCCCGTAACTGGCGAACCTTGGCCTGGAGAGGCGTTGTTTATCCGCGGTGGAGATTCAGGCTATATCAAGGATGAAGATTGGGAGGGTATTCAGGCGCTTTTCCCGAATGCTCAACTCAAGACAATTGAAGGTGCTGGACACTGGGTGCACGCGCAGGCCCCTGAGGAGGTTTATGGTCTTGTTGAGGACTTTTTGAAAGATTAAAAGTCGACTTCGAAGCGTCAGATCTGCCGACAAAATTTCTAACGCTATATTTTGAATCACGCGTCGCATTGAGTTTATGATTCGATCTCACGGTTCATGCTAGTAGGGAGGTTAATTGGCCAGAGGTTCCGAGCGTCACACCCGCTGAACCTTGAACCATCGAATATGAGCACAGCGAATATTTGATGCTGAACCTTGAACTTGAAAAGGCCAAGAAGCGAAGCTTCCTAGCCTTTTCAAATGAACCTTGAACTAAATTTAAGCTAGCTTAAATTCCTAAAAGCATGGCTGTCGGATCTTCCAATAAATTCTTGACTTTCACCAAGAACGTCACCGCACTCGATCCATCAATCACACGGTGATCGTAACTCAATGCGAGGTACATCATCGGACGAATAACCACCTCACCATTTACCGCTACTGGGCGCTGGATGATGTTGTGCATTCCGAGGATTGCTGATTGCGGCTCGTTGAGGATGGGCGTCGATAGCATCGAACCGAAGACTCCACCATTTGTGATGGTAAATGTTCCGCCTGTCATCTCATCCATGGTGAGAGAACCGTCACGCGCTTTCTTTGCAACTGCTTTGATCGCCAATTCAATCTCAGCAAAATTCATCGACTCGACATTGTGAATCGGTGGAACTACAAGACCTGTCGGCGTCGATACCGCTATTGAAATATCTGCATAATCGTGATAGATGAGTTGATCACCATTGATGAATGCATTTACATCGGGCATCTCCATCAACACCGTCGCGCAGGCTTTGGAGAATAGAGACATAAAGCCAAGCTTCACGCCATAGCGCTCTACAAATTTGTCTTGGTATTGCTTGCGCAGGGCCATCAAGTTACTCAAGTCCACCTCGTTGAAAGTGGTGAGCATAGCTGTATTGTTTTTCGCAGATACCAAACGCTTGGCAATCGTGCGACGCATACGAGACATCTTTTCAGTACGCTCCTCACGAGAGTACGTGCCTGAAGGCGTAGATGCCTTCGGAGCTGGAGCAGATTTCGCTGGAGCAGCTTCCTTTGCTGGAGCAGCAGATGCTTTTACAGCATCGTCCTTAGTGATGCGACCGTCACGGCCTGTGCCTTTAACGTCTTTTGCATCTACACCTTTTTCTGAGAGGATTTTACCAGCCGCTGGACTCGCGTGACCTGCTGCATAGGAATCTGACTTCGCTGCTGGCGCGGCAACATCTGCTTTTTCGGCAGGAGTTTCTACCTCAGCTTTCGCTTCAGTTTCTTTTGCTGGAGCTTCCTCCTTCTTTTCAGCAGGAGCATCTGCTTTTGGTGCTGGTGCATCGCCTGCAGCATCTGTATCAATCGTCGCGACTAAAGCTCCAATCTCAAGATCATCGTCTTCGTTCGCTTTGAAAGTGATTTTACCAGCGGCCTCTGCTGGAAACTCCAACGTTGCTTTGTCTGATTCAAACTCACAAATTGACTGGTCGATCTCAACAATGTCGCCTTCTTTGACGAGCCATTGGGAGAGGGTAACCTCAGTAACAGATTCCCCGATGACGGGGACTTTCATTTCAACGATTGGCATACTACAGGTGCTTGTATGGAAGTGCTAAACAAATGCTTTGCACTGGCGAAAGTAACAATCAATTAATGCTTGACAAGCGCCAGTTTTGAAAACGTATGGATGCGGGAGAGGTTGCATGCTGTGGTGGGCGTCCTGCGAAACTGGTTCGCAAGTATTCGCCCTCGCAAGCGCGGGCCTACTTCACGCGACTATTTCCTGCGAACCAGTGGTTCGCAGGACTAGGGGCGCTGAGACGCCCCTAGCCCGCCCAGTTCCCTCTATCCAAGGTCCGAAATTGGATCGCCTCTGCCAAGTGCCTCGCAGTCACCTGCTCACTCATGTCGAGATCAGCGATGGTACGCGCCACTTTCAAAATGCGATCGTAGGCACGCGCCGAAAGTTGGAGCCGCTCCATGGCCGTCTGCAACATCTGTTTTCCTGCGGCATCCAAAGGACATGCGTCACGCACGAGACGACTCGGCATTTGTGCGTTGCAATGGATGTCGAGATACTTTGAAAAGCGATGCTCTTGAATTTTGCGCGCTGCAATTACTCGTTTGGCAATCGTAGCACTCGACTCACCACTGCGACCTTCGCGCGAAAGTTGTTCGTAGCTTACAGGAACCACTTCAACGTGAAGGTCAATACGATCCATCAAAGGACCACTAATCTTGTTGAGGTAGTGCTTCACTTTCCCAGGCCCACAGGTACATTCCTTGGTCGGATGGTTATAGAATCCACACGGACAAGGGTTCATGCTTGCCAGCAACATAAAACTGGCGGGGTAATCAACCGTCAACCTAGCTCTACTAATCGTGACACGGCGTTCCTCCATCGGCTGGCGCATCACTTCGAGCACTGATCGTTTGAACTCGGGCAGCTCATCTAAAAAGAGTACTCCATTATGCGCCAAACTGATCTCGCCAGGCATTGGATTCTGTCCCCCGCCCACCAAGGCCACATCGCTAATCGTGTGGTGCGGCGAACGAAATGGTCGCGTTGCCACCAAGCCACGACCGCTCGGCAGTTTGCCGGCAACGGAGTGAATTTTGGTAGTTTCTAAGGCCTCTTTTAGGTTCAGCGGAGGAAGAATCGTTGGAAGTCTGCGCGCTAACATCGTTTTTCCTGCTCCTGGAGGTCCAATTAGAATAGCATTGTGACCACCAGCAGCCGCTATTTCTAGCGATCGCTTGATATTCTCTTGCCCCATTACATCGTTAAAGTCAAGCGGAAAAGGCTGGGAGGTTTCGTCGTTGATGTGCACCTTAGCTGAGGTTGCTTCTAATTGGACGACACCTTGTAGGTGATCAATAACATCTTTAAGCTTGGTCGCACCAATCACTTCAAGTCCTTCGACAATCGCTGCTTCTTCTGCATTCGACGCTGGCAAAATGAGTCCATCAAAACCTTGAGCCTTTGCCGCGATGGCCATAGGTAAAGCTCCTCGCACCCCTCGAAGGCGACCGTCTAAGGCTAACTCTCCAATCAGCATGTACTTACGTGCTGTAGAGAGTACAATCTGATCCGTAGATTCTAATATACCGATCGCAATAGGAAGGTCGTAGGCGGAACCCTCTTTACGCAAGGATGCTGGCGCAAGATTGATCGTAAGTACCCTTCGTGCAGGCTTGTAACCAGAATTACGTAGCGCTGGATTAATGCGCATGAAGCCTTCAGATACGGCCTTATCAGGCAATCCGACGATGTGTTTCGTTGGACCATTCGACTTGATGGTATTGCCTGCATGAGTTTCTACGGTAATGAGTTTGGCATCAACGCCTTGAAGCGCGGAGGCATAGGTTTTTGAAAGCATGTTGGTTCGATTCTACCTGCTACAAAAAGTGCAGCATTATATAGTAGACCAACAAAATGTTTTGATTCCACGTTTTTGATTATATTTTTTTGAAGTTTTTTTTTCCAGTGGACGGTGAACTAGCCGTACCACATGGATAATTCTAACCAAAGAGGTGCAGAGAGCACTGAGCTAGACGCTCGTCTCTCTGGTGCTTCTGAGGACAGAATAGTTATTCTCTAAACGCTGGAAACAATATCAATAACCTGTCCCATGCGTAGCCCCGCTGTGCGTGGGTCGCGACAGGAGGGCCCTCGCGCTGAGCGCGGATTCTTGCAATCCATTAGACTTATCCTCTGCGGAGTTTGCGATGAAATCTATTTCACCAAAAGCCAATACATGCAGAGTACTTCAACCACTGGCAACTCCGCAATAAAATCTCTAAAAACTCCAATCTCGCTTCCACGTATCAATCAAGTCAAAGCTGACCTTCACTCCTTGTGAGTTACTGAAGTCGCTTGAATTGCCGACTACGCCGTAAACACCAAGTCGTAGCCTACGTCGCACACCGATTTTGAATACGCGCTCAATACCTGCGAAAGCCTCTTCTTGACGAAAAGACCCTTCCTGCAAAAAGAGAAATCCTCCACCCGCAACAACTTCGATGCGTGTTTTCTTGATGAGTGGAATGTTATTGATTAAGGCACCATTGAAATGGTGCACAAGGTGGAAATCAATAAAAGGCTTAGTCGTAGCAAGCATTGTATCCAATAGTTGGAATGCTTGGAGTGGGGCGAAAAACCACACTGGGTTACTTTCTGCAAAGCGTCGTACATCTATAAATCTTACGTCCTTGCTAGTGATAAAATCACCTACTTCAATATTATAATTCATATTACCGATCGGTCCGAGCTGCAATCGTTGTTTTAGCGAAAGCTCGATATAATCAAAATCAATATCAGAACCTAGAGGCCCCTCCCATCCCTTTCGATATAGTAGTCCAATCGTTGGCCACTTACTACCAATCACAACCTTTCGCAAAGGCTCTGTGAGGAACTGTTGCTGCGGAGTAAACTCTACGCTCAAGTCTGTAATGAAAGCTTCGAACGGTTCGAATGGAAGCGGAGGATCACCATTGAATATCTCCGAAAAAACACTTTCAGAATTCAGTACAGGAATAGGTCGCCTTTTGGCAAAACCTAGATTTTGACTGAAATAAAATCCATTAAACAATTCTGAGCGATGGTATAAGCTGTAGCGATCCGTAAGGATAAAATTTGCCCTGCTAAGCAAATTTGCAATTGCGTCAAAATCATTGATCGCCTCAAAATCTCTTCCTACTCTGGCACTAACGTAACCAAGCCGATGTGGATCGTATAGAAAACCACCAAAAAGACTGCCTTGCACGTCTCCGTTTCTAACGCCAATACTACTGTTGACGCTGGTAGATAAACGCTGACCGGATTTAAGTCGACGACTATAAAACAAGGAAGGTCCGACGCGAAACCCTCCAATGATGTTATAACTAATCCATCCAGGTATTGTCCCGAAATTAATATTTTGCTGAGTTCGGTGATCTTGAAAACCTACACCGTCCCAAATCACATCTAAAAACTCTATTTTATTGTATGCAGCTTCGACGCTGTCTTTGTACTCCATAGAGTTGACGCGCGCAAAAATACTATCTCGTAGATACACTACTTTTTGTTCGTCAATTGCCAACGGTTCTATACGGGCGCTTTTCCAATAGGTAGTATCTCTTTCGTACGCTTCTGCGGTTGTGACGGCAAGCTCGCCTCGAAAGAATTTTTCGGGAAAGACATAATTCAATTCGTAATCAGAAAATCGAATAGTCGTCTGTCCACTATAATTTTTACGCTTTCCAAATTTAGTCTCATAGTTAAAGACCTGTCGCGAAGGCAGCCAAAAAGAATCAGCCACCCGGGCATAAGATTGTTCATATCGAAAGGCGTCAAATACTTTTAATGCACCTTTCGGCAAAACCACATCTAAGCGATTAATGGTAAAATCTTCAGCATTAATAAAGATCTTTCCTTCTAAGGTTGAATTACCCCGCTTTCGAGGAATAATGTCAATCTCGTAAACTAAGCCGTCAACTTCTTCAAGTTCGGCGATCAGTTTAAATTTATAACTAATTACTGCTGTTGGCGCAAGTGGCGAAATCAGCTTATTTTCTGTTAGCGTTCCAAAGTCAACTTGCGAGCGATAGAAATTAAAATCGCCGTCACCAAAGAGCGGAACGAAAAGCCCATCGGCTGTTCCATAAACCTTGCTCGCAAGCCGCTCCTCTTTGTACTTATCGGGCGTTTGATAATTGAGAACCAGTTGGCGTTCTGTCAGATTGAGGCTATTAAGCAACGAATCATTTAAGCGCTTTTGCTCAGCGAAAGGATCTGCATCCGCTGGATTCAGCTCTTCTTTCTCGTTACTGCTTGCAAATATGCGCTTACGTTTCTTCTTCGCCCTGCGATCTATATCCTCGCGTGCCTTGAGGTAGACCTGCGCGCGATAGCTTTCGACACTTCGTAAATTCGACTTTCTACGCTCCGATGCTTCCCGAATAATGGCATAAGCCGGGTCGCGCTTCGATGCCGTTATCACAATTTCATCTAGCGCTTCGGCTGAAGAGATAAGTTGAAAGTTGAGTGCCTCTAGATGGTCTCCAATGACGACTGTATCTACGCTTGAAGTATAGCCAAGCGCGCTAATGATAATGCGATAGTCTCCCTTGGAAGGCAGTTTGAGCAAAAACGCTCCTTCATCATCCGAGGATGTACCTGTTTGTGCCGCTTCTACATAGATGTTGGCGTAGGGCACGGGTGCGCCATACTGATCGAGCACTTTCCCTTCGATTCCTTGGGCGAATACCGAACTTGAAAGTATCAAGCTCAAGAAGCAAAAGAAAAAGAGGAGTTTAAATCGCACGATGTGTTTGGGAGGTATTAACCGGAGAGGGACAAAAGTTCAAGATAACGACTACCCCAACAACTCGCGCACTACCCCACTAATTGCCTTTCCATCGGCTTTACCACCGAGCTGACCGCTGGCCATGCCCATGACTTTACCCATGTCCTTCATGCTTGAAGCACCTGTCTTCGCGATAATTTCTTTGATTACTGCTGTAAGTTCTTCAGTTGACATTTGCTCTGGGAGATAAGCTTCAATCGTCTTAATCTCTTGACGCTCAGTTTCTGCGAGGTCTTCTCGGCCTTGCTTCTCATAAATGCCAAGACTTTCACGTCGCGACTTCACGAGTTTTTGAAGAATTTGAATTTCCTTGGCCTCATCGATAGTGGTTCCTTTCCCATCTGTCTGAGTAAGTAGAATAGCTTGCTTGATAGCACGCAGTCCGCGTAAGTCGTCCTTTCGGCGCTCTTTCATAGCGGTCTTAATGTCTGCGTTAATTCGGTCTTCGAGAGTCATGGTGCAAAGGTAGGTGTTCTCAGATGATGTTGAGCCGTGTAGACGATCGACAGTCGGCCGTACGGCTGAACATCACCTGACCGTACGGCTGAACACCACCTACTTGGAACGCTCAGATAAGCTGCTTACCTCTTCCGCTCTCAATCCGCTCCACCAATTCCACGAAATCAGCAACACTCAATTGCTCGGGCCTGCGCATCAGACTCTTGTCCTCGGGATCCATGTCTCCAGGCCAAAGCGGCTTCAGTGAATTGCGGAGCATTTTACGGCGTTGCTGAAAAGCCGTCCGAACCACAATTCTGAACTTTTGAGGGTCGCATTTCGGACCTTCTCCTGGCAATCTTTCTAACGCAATGACGGTGCTATTGACCTTGGGAGGCGGATTAAAACTGCCCGGTTTGACGTGCATCACCACACTTCCTGTGTAGTACGCCTGCACAAGTACACTGATTACACCGTAGGTTTTACTCCCAGGAGGAGCCAATACCCGCTCCGCTAATTCTCGTTGAAACATGCCTACTAATCGGGGAAAAAACGCCCTGTTTTCGACTAAGCGTATGAGTATTTGCGAAGAGATATTATAAGGAAAGTTACCGACCAAAGCTGTCGGTTGTTTTCGCGTAAGCTGCTCTAAATCAACCTTTAAAAAGTCTTCCTCCGTCAGAAACTTCTCAACCCAAGCGGCATCGGACTCCTTCAAATGAGCGACCATATCCCGATCGGCCTCGACCGCATAGACGGGTAATTCTCGCATGCGCAAAAACTGGGTGAGCATTCCCTGACCCGGCCCAACTTCAAGGATTTGTTCCACCCCATCATACTTTACGCTGTAGGCTATTTGGCGTGCAATTTCAGGCTGCGCCAAAAAGTGTTGGCCGTATGACTTCTTGGCTTTCATAGGACGAAGGTAGCATGCGAATTTCGTCGCATCTTGCAGCCGTATGAAACGAATCACAATCGGCATCAGCTGCGGCGACCCAAATGGTATTGGAATTGAAGTAATCTTACGTGCCTTCGACGACGATCGCCTCTTTTCTTATTTCGCACCTGTCATTTTCGCAAGCATGGAAATGGTGAAGATTCACCGTGAAGCATGTGGCTTGGAGAATGTAGATATCGCTTCCGCAAAACTGGAGGACTTAGGTACAGAGGCAGACACGATTCAGGTCGTAAACTGCTGGGAGCATGAACCCCCTGTAGAGTTTGGCCGTGTGAGTGAGGAAGGTGGAGCTGTCGCCAAAACCAGCCTCGAACACGCCACCAATGCCCTGAAAGCTGGTCAGGTCGATGCTTTGGTAACTGCGCCAATTCACAAATCTGCCATGCAACGGGCAGGCTTCGGCTTCCCTGGACACACGGAATTTTTAGAGCAAGAATTTGGTAAAGGCAAGAGCCTCATGCTCATGGTTGGTGATGACGGTCTGCGCGTTGCCGTAGCGACGAATCATGTCCCGTTGCGCGATGTAGCTAAATCTATTTCCCCTACTATTCTACGCAACAAGCTCGAATTATTCGTCAAAACCCTCGAAAGAGATTTTGGAATCGTCGGACCGATGGTAGCCGTACTCGGCCTCAATCCGCATGCAGGTGATGGCGGTGCGATCGGCAAGGAGGAAGAAGAGACCATCCGCCCTGCAATCATCGAAATGAAGGATAAGGGCCACAATGTGATGGGGCCTTTCCCGGCTGATGGTTTTTTCGGATCGGGTCAATACCGCAATTACGACGGTATTCTTGCGATGTATCACGACCAAGGTTTGGTCCCATTTAAGACACTTGCTTTTGGCGGAGGCGTGAACTTTACGGCCGGACTTTCTGTCGTCCGTACTTCACCAGACCATGGGACAGCTCTAGACATTGCGGGTAAAGGCAAGGCTTCTGCCGATAGCTTTTCAGAAGCATTGTTTACAGCAAGAGAAATTTTCTTGACGCGTGCTGGCTATGATGAGGATCACAAGAACCCGATGAAGATTCGTCAGGGAGGGTGGAAGAAACGGAAGTAAGAGGGGGCCTGAGGCGCTACCGTCATTGCGAGACGCGACGAAGGAGCTGGCGTGGCAATCTGCCCTTAAAATACAGCTTCTCCTCAATTCCAAATGAGAGCTCACTACGAAAGACCTACTGCTCGTAAGGACGAGCTAAAATGAGCCGAAGGCGAGCTATTACGTCGTGGCATTACCAATTGACAATTACCTACTAGCAATTCCATTTGGCGAGCTATTACGTTGTGGCATTACCATTTGACAATTACCTACTAGCAATTCCATTTGGCGAGCTAAACATCTCGGCATTATCAATTAACAACTAGCAATTGACAATTAGCCCTTAACAATTAGCCCTTGACAATTAGCCCTTAACAATTAGCAAAAAAAAAGCAGCGTGGCATGGCCACACTGCTCTTCAATAATTGAACAAACGCTGCGAGCCTTGCGGCCCGAACTACTCTTAGAACTTCCGAACAGTCGGACGTTCACCTTTTCCTGATGGCACATAACCATCGGGAAGACGTGTTGGTGGGGGTGGAGTGTTTTCTCCTGTTCGTTCTGCAGTTCTAAAGGCTGGATTAACTTCTTGCTGCTGTGGAGTAGCTTGAATGAGAGAAGCATCCTGTACGACAGGCTCATTAAGTACGAAGGTTGGCTGATCGAGCTCCTGCAAATTGAGGCGTTCTATCAGTCCGATGATTTTTTGCGCATAGTTGGGATCGGTAGCGTAACCACATTTTTTGAGACCGTGTGCCCAACCCTTATAATCCGTAGGATCTAACTTGAATAAGGAAGCGTAGCGATCACTACTTAAAAGAAAAATGGTGTGATCTTCGAAGCTCTCTTCGACACTTTCATATGCTCGAAAACAGCTGAAGGTCAAGTTACCTTCCTCATCGAAATCATCGTCTTGATGAAGGATGGTCTCCCCTGTCCACCAAGATTTACATTTGATACCAAAGTAGTTGTTGCCAGTCGTGGCTAAACGTGATTTGCCCCAACTGGACTCAAAGATTGCTTGAGCAGCTTTGATACTTGCTGGGATGCCCGAATACGATTGCTCGGCCTTGGCGATTTGAGAAATCTTCGAAATAAATGCCTCTCGCTCTACATTTGAGGGAGGATCATCGTAAGCGACTGCAATAGTCAAGCTTGAAAGAAAGGTTGCCAGAATTAAGAGCGCACGAAAGAGTGCACCACCCTGACGGGATGTGTGTAGCGTTTGTTTTGTCATAGTGAACTGTTTTACTCCAAAACAGCCCGTTATGTTTTACAAAAAATCACATGTGTAATCGACTGACAAGCAATTTCCCGTAGAAAGCAAACCGTTCACTCAGTGAAGAATACCGCTTCCTCATCAATTTGGACACCTAGCACAGGTTTT
>CALDUE010000150.1 GCA_937923485.1 uncultured Saprospiraceae bacterium | reverse complement strand
GTTGGGCCTTTGGCAAAAATTTATTCACTCTCACAAGCAGAGTTAGACGAAAACTACGACAGCGGCAACGGTCCTGTCTTTGCAGACCGAGTGCAATGGGCATTGAGTTACCTCAACATTGCCGCTTTCATGGATAAGCCTAAGCGCGGCTTTTACCAGTTGAGTGAAGAGGCTAGAAGCTATGTAGGAAAGTCCAATACTGAGATCAAAGCAATTGTCGACCAGCGATTTCAAGAACGTAATGCGCTGCGTGCGGAAACTCCTTCTACCGAAAAGGGTGAGACCTCAAGAGCTACCGCAATCCATGTAGAGCCTTCAGATAATCCTCAAGAAGAACTAAATAATGCGTTCGTGCGACTACGAGAATTTACGCATGAGGATCTGTTGACAACGATTCGAAGTAAAGCACCGGTTGAGTTTGAGCGACTTGTAGTGAAGTTGCTTCAAGCCATGGGCTATGGAGGTGAGATTGCAAACAGTGGCGCTGTTACCCAATACGGAAATGACGGTGGGGTTGATGGAATTATCAAAGAAGATGTACTAGGTTTTGGACGTATCTATATTCAGGCTAAGCGTTATGCAGCAGCACACACAATTGGTCGTCCAGATTTACAGGCATTTGTAGGTGCACTTGCCGGTATAGGTGCGCCAAAAGGAATTTTCATTACGACTTCTCGCTTTTCGCAAGGGGCTATCGACTACGCTGAAAGTCTCTCAACGGGTACCAAGGTTATCCTCATGGATGGTAATCAGCTGGCCAAGCACCTGTATGATTTCGGTGTAGGAATGCAAGTGGAAGAGACATACGTTTTCAAAACTCTAGACAGTGATTTTTGGGACGATATGCAAAATGATACAGTAAATGTGCTTGCAGAAGAAGCATAATATTTTGACACGACCAGAGGTCGTCAACCGTCAAAAAGAGAAACCGCCCTATCTGCGCGTCCCTATGAGCGATCCGATATCCGATATCCCACATCCCACGTACCCACGTCTCACATCCCACATCTACTCAGCCGAAGGCTGAACAAGATCCCACATGTTCCCCCACATATCCTTAAACACCAGCACGCGACCATAAGGATGATCCTCGGGTTCTCGAACGATGCGTACATCGTTTTGGCGCAAGCGGGACTCAGCAGCAGCAAAATCGTCGGTATGGAGGAAGAAGCCTACGCGACCTGCAAACTGGTTGCCTACACCTATGCGTTGCCGAGTGTTCTTGGCTTTGGATAGGACAAAAGAGCACCCACCGCCTTGAGGTTGCATCAAGATCCAACGCTTACCTTCCATGGGCGTATCCTCAAGTACTTTGAAGTCTAGACAGCGGGTCAACCATTCGATGGCTTCATCGTAATCTTCGATAAGTAGTGCAATGTGAGCTAGTCGCATAGACCGCTAAGAAACACCAATTCATATTACTGTAGACTGTTATGTGTAAAGCCTAACTAAATAGCCCCGTCTAGAACAAGAAACCCGTCTGTCCCTCTTTCACTTCTCGCGCTTGCTCTGGTTCATTGAGACCTGTTACTCCTACGCCAAGCAGTCTGACGGGAAGCCGCAGTTCGATGCGCTGTGTAAGCAACATCTGAGCCGTAGCCAGTAACTGAGCTTCGTCTGTGACAACGCCCGCAACCTTTGCCTGTCTGGTCTGAATGGTGTGGTCACTGAACTTCACTTTTACGACCACACCTGTTGCTGTTCTGTTGAGCCGCTGAAGACTTGCAAATACTTTTTTGGCAAGTGGTTCTAAGCGTGGAAGTAAGGCCTCAAAGGTGTCGTAGTTGCTCGAAAAAGTGGTCTCCGCGCTAATCGATTTGCGAACACGATTAGGGCGGACGGGTCTAACATCGATGTTATTAGCAATGTCGTGGAAAAAGCCGCCGCGTTTGCCAAAGCGTCTCAAGATATCAATGCGATTGGCCTTCGCAAGATCCCCTCCAGTATGTATGCCGATTGCGGTGAACTTCTTGCTGGTCGCAGGACCTACGCCATGAAATTTGCCGATCGGGAGCGCATCCAAAAATGCGCGCGCCTCTTCAGGTGTGATGACGGTGAGACCGTCTGGTTTCTGAAGACCAGAAGCAAGTTTGGCTAAAAATTTACCTGCAGCCACGCCGGCCGTTGCCGTAAGCTGAGTCTCCTCACGAATGTCTCGTTTAATGTTTTGCGCAAGCGAAATGGCTTCTTCCCAGCTTCCAACGGCATGGCTAATGTCAAGGTAGGCTTCGTCTAGACTTAAGGGTTCGATCAGGTCCGTGTAGCGGCCAAATACATCTCTAATCTGTTGACTCACTTCTTTGTAGACCGAGAAACGGTGCGGGACGAAAATCAGGTGTGGGCAACGACTCACCGCGATGCGTGATGCGAGCGCTGAGTGTACGCCAAATTCTCTCGCTTCGTAACTGGCTGCTGCGATTACCCCACGTGCCGAGTCACTCCCCACGGCCACCGGTTTGCCTCGTAGGTCAGGATTGTCGCGCTGTTCCACCGAGGCGAAAAAAGCATCCATATCGACATGAAGAATGAAGCGTTGACTCACCCCTCGAATATAGGGTCCGTAAGACTAGACTTGACAATAGAATAGCGCAAAAGCTTGCATCTTGCGTTTCATGTCACAACGTGTACATACATGGTTGATCTTGTTAAGCATCCTGCTCGTCATTATGGGTACGTTTGGGTGTTTACTGCTGGAATCGGAAGCACCCAAGAGGTTTGAATTGCTCGATGCAGTAGACCATGGCATCACTTTCCGCAACGAGCTAACCTACACGGAGAAGATGAATCCGTATAGCTACAAAAGCTTTTTCAATGGAGGTGGCGTAGGCCTAAGTGATTTAGATCAAGATGGCTTGATCGATATTGTATTGACTGGTAACTTGGTAAATAACGGAGTATATCGGAACCTAGGTGATTGGCAGTTTGAAGATGTATCCAAGAAATCAAATTTGCTAGGTGAGGGTGCGTGGACGAGTGGGGTGGCGATTGCAGATGTAAATGGTGATGGCTTACCAGATGTATATCTTTGCAAGTCTGGTATGCCATTGACGCCCAATCGAAACAATGAATTATTGATCAATAAGGGAAACTTTACTTTTGAAAATGTAGCGCAATCAGCAGGGGTGGATGACTATGGTTTTGGAGTACAAGCCTCCTTTTTCGATTACGATAAGGATGGTGATCTTGACATGTACTTACTGAATAATAGTATCCGATCGGTTGGGGGCTATGACATCCGTCCAGGTCAACGAGACGTGCCAGATGACAAAGGAGGGAACAAGTTGTATCGTAACATGCTTGTCGAAAACGGAGCGCTATTTTTCGAGGATGTGACTGAGGCGGCTGGAATTTACAATTCTGCCATTGGTTTTGGTTTGGGAGTCACTGTTGCTGATGTTGATCAAGATGGTTGGCCTGACCTCTATGTGTCCAATGATTTTTTCGAGCGCGACTACCTGTACTTCAACAATGGAGATGGAACTTTTGCCGAAAGGCTAGCAGAGCTTGCCCCCGAATTGAGCCTCGGGGCAATGGGCGCTGATGTTGCAGATATGACTGGTGATGGATATCCAGAAATCTTTATTACTGAAATGCGACCCCGAAGTGCACGTCGTATTAAATCCAAGACGAAATTTGAGACTTGGGATAAAGCAAAATTAGCGGATGATAAGGGCTATCATCGACAATTTAGCCGGAATACCTTTCTACATAATATTGATGGCGAAGCGCTTGTTGATATTAGCCGTCAAGCTGGCGTAGCAAGTACCGACTGGAGCTGGGGAGCGCTAGCTGTTGATTTAGATAATGATGGGTGGCGTGATTTATTTGTCGCTAATGGAATTTATAAAGATTTGATGGATCAAGACTATATAAATTTTATTGCCGATCCTGCAAATATGCAACGTTGGGCTAGCGAGGGTGGAGAAATGGTACAACGTCTCGTAGATTCTATGCCCTCAGAAATCATTGGCAATTTCGCTTTTAAGAACTTGCAAGGGACCTTGGCATTTGCTGACAGTTCTGTGCAGTGGGGCTTGGGAGAGCCTAGTTTTAGTAATGGCTCAGCCTACGCCGATTTGGATAATGACGGAGACCTTGATCTTGTAATTAATACCTTGGATAATCAACCTCTTCTTTATCAGAACAAAGCACGCGAATTAGACCCTGATAGTAATTCGTTTATTGGATTTTCATTTCGGCAGCCAAATGCAAAAGGAAATCTTTTTGGCCTCGGTGTTACGGTAGAAGTATTTAGTGGAGATCAAGTGCAGTATGGTGAATTGAGTCCATTTCGCGGCTTTATGAGTACTGTAGATGATCGACTGTTCTTTGGTCTCGCTTCCACTAAAACTATCGACAGTGTCATCGTGCAATGGCCTTCAGGAATATCGGATATCTATACAGGTTTAGAAGTCAATCAATATCACTCTTTAAGTCCTAAAGGAAATTATAAAAAGCCCAGTTTAGCAGTGAAGGATATTGGTGCTTGGCAGCAGTTGGCGCCTTGGAGCCACGAAGAAAAAGATCACGATGATTTTGATCGATACCCACTTTTGATGGAAATGTTTTCAGCAGAAGGTCCAGCTTCCGCCAAAACAACTTTCGATGGTGAGGACTGGCTATTCGTTGGCGGTGGCCGAGGACAAGCGGCGAAGCTTTTTGCCCAAACCGCTTACGGCTTTAAAGACATCTCTCCTCCTTCTTTTAAGTCTTCTACAGCTGCAGAGGATGTTGCAGCAGTTTGGCTAGACGTTGATTTGGATGGTGACGCTGATTTGTTTGTTGCTTCAGGAGGGGACGAGCTGAGTGTTGATAGTACTCAACTTGGACTGCGTCTCTACCTGAATGAGGATGGAGTTCTTCGGCCCGCAGAAAGTGATCAGTATCCAGCATTGCAATCATATAGTTGTGGGGCATTAGCTGCTTGGGATGCAGATAATGACGGTGATCAAGATTTATTCTTCGGCACACACTATGAACTCGATAAGTTTGGAGTTCCCGCGCCCTCATTTATACTTTTAAATGCTGGGAATGGTGGATTCAAATTACTCGAAACAAGTGAAAGCTCCGAGCTTCAAACCTTATCGCGAGTGCGATGCGCTACGGTAGGTAAATTCTCTAGCCTTGGAAGTCCTGATCTAGCTGTCGGTCAAGAGTATGGCCCTGTATCTAAGCTTGAAGTGGTCGGTAGCGAGGTTATACGCACTCCGCTGTGCTCAAATGGACTCTGGCGCAGTCTTTTAGCCGTAGATATAGATGGGGACGGTATTGATGAATTGGCCGCTGGAAATCTTGGTACCAATACAGTGTTCGATGTCTCGGAAGCACATCCTTTGCGTCAGCATGTTGGTGACTTTGACGGCAATGGTCAAATTGAACACCTTACGACGTATTGGCTGGATGATGAGGAAACCCTTTCACATCAGTTGTTTGACCTATTTGGGCAAATGCCAAGTCTGCGGAAGAAGTTTCCTCGCTTTAAAGACTACGCCAGTGCATCACCTTATGCCGTTCTTGACACGACGCGAAGGTTGGTTGAATATAGTGCTGAGGAAATGCACTCGGGTTTGCTCCGAGTAGACGGGGAGGATGTCTGGACGTTTACAGCTTTCCCGCAAGAGGCACAATCGACGTGCATTCGTGCCATTGCCGCGCAGAGAAATGAAGGGGAAGAACTCGAAGTATTCCTAGCAGGAAATTATGGACGGGTAAAACCAGAGCTAGGTGGGCAACTTGCAGGTACGGGAGTATTGCTGACAGTGATGAATGATAAGCTCATGCAAAATCCTAAGCGACCTTATCCTCCACTGTTTGGTGAGGTAAGGGGGCTTCACTATTTCGGGGACACCCTCGTTGCAGTGCGTAACGATGCACCGATACTTATGTACGATAGCAAGACCACGGTCAGCCACGGCGAGGAGTCCATCGATTCTCTCTAGGTTTCTCATCCCCTCAACCGTGGTGACTTTTCGTGTTTCATGTAGAAAACCAGTGCTTTCTGGTTTTCCAAAGCTAGGCGCGCAATTACAACTCATTACACATATGGATTCCACATAATATGTTAGGAATTGGAGTGCGAATCCCCTGTGCGGGCAATCCTCAAAATTTTTGGTCTAATAAATGGTCAAGCCTTTCGCTTTTTCATTTTTAAGTGTTTGCTACCGACTAAAATTTTGCTTCCTTTTAAAATTGCAGTTTTGGCGCAGCAGCTCGAACCATAAAACTACCCTTTCTGAACTACCCAATATAGGGTATTTGCTTTCTGCAGTTCCTTAACGAAGCACCTGGTCTTGAATGTTTTACACATGAGTGGTGAATGTCCTGAGCGTGTATATAGACAATCGAGGACTGGATTATTTATGCGTGCGATTGGGCTAACTTGCCTGTATGTCTCAAGCACTAATCGAAAAGTTCTACGCTTCATTTGCAGAGGGCGATGCAGAAGGAATGGTCTCTTGCTACCACGATGACGTCACCTTCACTGATCCTGCATTTGGTAAGTTACACGGTGATCTAGCGAAGGCCATGTGGCGGATGCTACTCAGCAATACCGATTCTGGTCTCACTGTACACTACTTCGATATTGCAGCCAATCAAGAGACCGGGGAAGCAAAGTGGCTGGCCAAGTATTTCTATGGACCGAAACGTCGCCTGGTCGTCAATGAGGTATCCGCATCATTCACCTTCAAAGAGGGTAAGATTTACACCCACACCGACGACTTCGATTTATGGCGTTGGACGCGGCAGGCTCTTGGTATTGCTGGCACTTTTATGGGGTGGTCTGGCTTTATGCGTTCCAAAATTCAGGCGACGACGAATCAGAAACTAGATGCATTCATGAAAAAGTAATCTTGAGCGTGGTAATTATTTGAGAGCATTTATGCATAGATCAATTTTGCTGCATCTGTAGGTAAAACAATCCATGCAAGTCTCTCATTTTACGCTCGCGCTCATTCTTTCTTTCTTTAGTTTTACTTCGAACGGGGCGAACTTTTCTAGTTTTATCGTAAGTGAAAACTGGGTCGGCAACGCTTCGACAAAGCCGATTTCTGTATCCTCTACCATAGCTGCAGCAACCGTGTATACTAAAGGGGCGCTCATTGTAAGGCGAGGTTCAATGACAATCGAGGCAGGGAATTTCGACTTGGCTTTTAATGGGTTGGAACGTGGGATTCAAGAAGAATCTATCCAGCTTTATCTTGATAATTCCGTAGGTGTATTCTCATTGGCCTTGGGATCTCATACAGATGATCCGAAGGAAAAACCAGTTCGTATGCAGACGCTTTATGTCCGTCTTGATTCTATACGAAGGCAGATAGCCTTACTTGAAGCAGATCGCGCAGGTTATCAGGAGGAGCTTACTATTATGACTGCGCATCGAAATTTTAATGGCGGAGCTGAGACAGGTATTTCTGTTGATGATATTCGTGCTGCTGGAGAATTATACCGCGAGCGGACGACAAGTATTAAGCGCGCGCTGGTAGAATTGAATTATCAGAAAGGAAAATTAAACCTGCTCATTAATAAGCTAAATGCAGAATTGACCGAGCTTGCGCCTCCTACACCTCCGACAACCGGCCAGGTAGTATCTCGAGTTATCGCGCAGAAGGCAGGAACCTATACGTTCGAGTTAAGCTATCTTGTAAATGATGCGAGTTGGACATCTGACTACGACCTGTACGTCGAAGGTGAAGCAAGCCGACCTGCAGATCTTATATTGGTCGCCAACGTGCAGCAAAATACAGGTATGGCTTGGGAAGATGTCGACCTTACCTTAAGTACAGGCAATCCAAATCGAAAGCTTGCACCTACCAAATTGATACCGCGCTACATCGGTCATTCACCAGCTGCTTCGGTCAATGCGAATAGTGGCAAAACGAAAAATATCCAAGGAGCATACGATCCTGCTCCGAGATACATCCAAGGAGTCGTTCGCGATGATCTAGGGGAGCCGCTGGTCGGTGTAACCGTTCTTATTTACGGTTCCAAAATTGGAACAACCACAGACATGGATGGTAGATATATCATTGAAAATAAAATGAATACTGCAACTCCTAGTTTACAATTATCCTACGTCGGTTACGAAAGTTATACCTGTGTGGTTCATTCTGGTAGTGTTGATTTTTATTTCGGTGAACCTTCAATGGTATTAGAGGAAGTAGTTGTAGTTGGATATGGATCTAATAAAGATAGAAGTGAAGACAGCTACACTCCGCCACCGCCCGCTCCAATTACGTTCGGGACAGAGCAGGCTACTATCACCACGCGGACGTATCATGTAGACGCCCCATTTAGTGCTGAGAGTGGAACCCCTACCAATGCTGTTCGATTGGTTGCACACACGCTTCCTTTAGACTTGCGATATACGGCAGCGCCAAAAGTTGAACCTGTAGCATACTTGGAAGCGATGCTCACAGGCTGGGACGAACTCAATCTAGTTAGCGGAACCCTTCGTCTACATTTGGATGGACGCTACATTGGCAAGTCTCTATTCAATGCCGCGCAAGAAAGTGACACGCTGCTGGTGCCCCTTGGTCCTGATGATCGGATCGTTTTACAACGTCGACCTTTGAAGCAGAAAACAGATCGACGCCCTATCCGGAGTCGAGTCGATTATGATTTAGGCTATGAGATTACGGTGCGCAACACACTCTCGCGAACGATAAAATTACATTTAGAAGATCAGGTTCCTGTCAGCCAGCGCGACGAAGTCAAGGTTGATATAATTGATCGTTCTGGAGATGCTAAATTTAATGTAGATACGGGTAGTCTAGTTTGGCAGCTTTCGCTAAAACCAGCTACGACGGAATTGATTAGAGTAGGCTACACCGTAAGTGCGCCTAAAAGCGTAGCGGTATTGTTTGAATAAGGCGTAGAGCTCATGAGCATCATGCCCAGCGCATAAAAATTGAACTATGGCAATATCTCAAGTAATTCAATGTCGTCAATCTCTACGGCTCCTTCACCTTCGAAGGTGAAAAGGACTTGCTTTACATTTGAAGCGTTGATCCCTTCAAGCAGCAAATTCAAGGAAACTTGTACAATACTATTTCCCCCGCTCGCTGACAAGACAGCTCTGTTTTTAGACGTGGCCCCGCTGTAATCTTGAAGTTGTACAACGATGTCGCCAGGAGTAGAGCCTGAAGTCGGTTTTAGCGAAAGCTGAAGATGCGCATCCTTATCTATGGACCTCATGTCAATAGGAAACCACTTGTTCCAGCTAATTCCCATCTGAATAGCACCGCAATTATCCTGTGCATTCCACTCAGCTGTTATCGTTTCATTCTCAATTTTAATTTCACGACATTCATCCTGCATCAAACCCCAGCCATTATTATTGATGAATGTATCATCAAATAAGGTGATAGGAAACTTAGTAGGATCTGCTCGGGCTTCCTCGATATGCCAAGGCTCAATGACGGGAGCTTCATACATGACAAGTTTGACATCATCGAAGTAGAGGGCACCGCTCTGTTGTAACTCAAACATGAGTTGCTTGATATTCGTAGGATCAAGGTTTTCTATGTCCATATCGAAAGCTGATAGTGGGACGGTCACCTTTTGCCAATCTTCGTCTATAGATGTGCGCTCGAAATACTTATTCCCTGTATATGCAAAGCCCATCCCTCCTGAATAATCTTCAAGTGTAAGTACGACGGGTAGTCCAAACCTTTTGCCTTTTACGGTGCGAACTTGAAATTGAATAGCTGCAAAGGGGATCAATTCCGAAAGATCTTTACCAGCATAACCATCCCAGCCGATTCCAAAGCCAGCCCAGACGCAACCTTGCTCGTTGCGATCCCATTCTATTTTTATCGCTACATCGCCTTCAGCGGTCACCTTTTCACTTATCTCCGCAGATTTACAATCGATCGTTTCTATCCCCCATACGTCAGAGAAATCTTCATCAAAAATCTCTGGCTCTACGAGCAGCTTAATGTTGTCAGGTTTAACCAGCGGCGCGCTAACCTCTTCCCCTGTATAGAGGGTCATTTGCTTGAATTCTACACAGCTACTTAGCAAGGTAGAAAGTAGTACAAAGACGAGTATAAACTTGACCGTGAATCCTGACATAGCAAAATAGATTTGAGCTAAACTTAAAGTCTTAGCGGAGCGCCCTGTGTAAAGGTGATGAAATCAATTCCAAAGTCAACCGGAAGGGGAGGACTTGGCTGACTGTTCATGTCAGAGATTAAAAGGATGCGCAAGCCAACAAGTTTTTCAAGTTGGGATTCAGTAATTCCAACATCACTCATTGGGTGAAATATATGGCTCCAACCTTCACCTGAAAGCGGAAAGTCTCCATCCAATTGGAAAGTTTGATCCTGCCCATCTTCGAATGCCCCAGAATCATTTGAGTCGAATATGAATTGAATTACTGCAATGGTATTCGGAGCGCCACTGGTGTAAATGAAGGCGTTAAAAAATGCATCTTCTGGTACCGTAGTGGGAAGAGGAATGAAGGTAGACCCTGTAACTTGAGCTGAAACATCAATCAGACCAACAAAGAAGTTGGGAACGTTGATGTCTGTACCTTCGAAGAAATAGAAAAAATCACCGTGCCCAGCAGGTATATCGCTTCTGCGGCCCGTTCGGTTGGAAAACTCAAATTCGAAATTTCCAAAGAATAAATCTGATCCAAGATCTTCTTCAAAGTCGGTGAAAAGTGATCCCTCGTAATTTCTAAGACCGGTAATTTCGATGGTATCTAAGAAGCGAAGTGAGTCTTCAGAAGGTATGACAAGTTCAACTGCGCAACGTTCGAAGTTGAAGAGTGGTAAGATCGTCGCTCCACCATCCCAGACAGCATTGACGTCGTTGAGTTCATTAGAGAACCCATCGATAATTTTCACAGCGCCACTCTCTAGGCCAGTGATTTCTACAAACCAATTCACTTCCTTGTTAAAGCTTGCGCCAAAATTTACGAGCTCGCCCGCGTCAAAATCAACGACGTTTGTACTTACAGAAAGCGGCTCGATGAGTGTAAAGTCGCCAAATCGGTTGACCAATGAAGGTCCGTCAAAATCATCTGATTCGTCGTCGCAGGCCGAGAACATCAGCAGCGAAGCAAGGAAGCAAAAAGTAAGACCAGCTTTAAAAGATTGAATCTTCATGTTTATTCGATTAGAAGTTCATGCTGTAGAGTGCAAAAAATTGATTCAATGTATAGTCGTTACTGCCGACGATTGAATCAGTGAAATTAAAATGTTGGTACTGGATCGTTAAGAAGGTCTCTTTTTTGAAATTGTATTTCAATCCGACTCCCAGCAAGGTTTCTCTTTGATCAACGACGTATATGTCCTCAAAGTCTCTAACCTCGTTAAATGTCCTGATGACGGGTATGAATTCATTGCCTTCAGCAGCTAGTAAGTTGCCGCCAGCGAGTAGGAATAGATTAGCATATACTTCAGCTTCCAAGCCAACTTCAATAAGCGTAGAGTTCAGGTCAACTTGTTCGATTTCTAAGCCATCTCGACTTGTATTTTCGAATTGGCTTCCGACGGTGATGCGATATTCATTTTTCCAGTCAGCCAGCTTATGGAAATTGACTGTACCGTTCGCACGCAGATGCTGGAAATCTTTAAGCTGCGTGGTTCCTTGTCCACGTAGTTCACTGAGCAGGTAGCCCTGCATGTCAAGTTCGAGTGCTCCACCTTTACTTGTCCAGTCTGCAGCAAGGTGCAAGCCACGACGATTAGCGGTGGCTTGGCCGTAAGGCATTGCATTTGACAACCGAGGATCAAATTCCATGAGTCGGTCAGACACCTCAAACGTGTATAGAGCACGATCGCGAGTGATGTCAAATAGATTTGGCGTTCGAAGTAAGTTTTGTTCGCCAATCCGATTGAAGAAGGTCTTCGTTCGAGTAAAATCGATTCGCTTGGTTTGTGCGCCGATACTAAAGAAATCAGCTCCAATATTTATGAAGCCTGCACGTAGGGTTAAGTCCTGCTTTTTATGTTTTAGCGAAAGCCCAGCAGTAACAAAACTACCGCGCTCCTTTGAGACTTCTACAGAATCGACAATCTGCTTGAGGTTAGAGAAACCTGCCTCCCCGTCAATGGATAGTTGGAAGTCATCGTTTTCGTAAACTGAAAAATCGTACTCAGCAGAAAATATTCCGTTACGAATTCCTGAGCTCGCTACACCAACTGTAATGTCATCCCAGGTGTGAACCGTGTTCAGTGTAAGGTTGCCTTGAATGCCGAAGCTATCTCGCATTCGGTCAGAAATTAGATTGACAGACCCACCGCCTACAAAGCGAGAAGGCGTGGTGAAAAAATCTGTTGTACGAACCCGGCTAATGAATCCCATAATGTCTGAGGATTGCAAAACCTTACTGAAATTCAAACCCATTTCAACTCTAGCTCCCTGCAAGCGACGAGTATTGTTGTCGGTATAAAATTGCTCGTAATAGATGACGTCGCGTTGCGGTTGGAATATGGCAGCTCGGTTATCGACACCTTCTTCGATGGGTACATAGAGCGTGTAAGGAGACATGGCCACATCCATATCTCCGGCACGGTACTTAATGATGTCTGCGATGATGCCTCGTGCCCAAAGTTCACGAACCTCGATAGATTGCCCAGCGCCAAAGAAGCCACCAAACTCATTACGCAGGCGTAGGATGCTTTGTATTTCGGTAACTTTATTCGGAGTAGCATTGATGGCTAGGTCGAGTAAAAACTCGCCGTCAGTTACTTCATTTACCTCTCCGTTAACGGTGTCGAGTGCAGGTCCATTAAGATCTGTTTGTTGAAGTAATGCACGACCCAATCCATTGAATCGAATCTTTCTATTGTCTTCGCCTTCGTCCTTGTCTGCTCCGAGGCCAACTTGCGCAAATCCTGAGTCTGCAATTCCTATTGCAAGCACAAACAAAAAAGTAAGGTGTAGGTATTTATTTACCATATCTGTGGTCTGGCTAAGCTTAGAAAAATGTTTTCAATTCGATCGTGTACTCACGGCCGCGGAATCGATCAAGTGCAAAATTTGTATCTCTAAAGTCCATCCAACGATAGCGGAAGTATAGACCTGAGTTCTTTGTGATGGACCAGTCGAAGCCAGCGCCGAGTCCAATTCCGCGTTGATTTAGAGGTAGAAGCGTTTCGGCATTAACTTCGGTAAAGTTGCCACCCTGTGAGCGTTCTATTCCTACGTAAGTAGTCAAGATGAAATTATCAACTACCTCGTAGTATGTGTCAAATTCGTGGTACTGCACGAACAGGTATCCATCTTCGGTAAGTTGTGGAACGACTTCTGTTTTTCTACTAGCAGAACCAAAGGTTCCGAGGTAGAAAAAGTAAAGCGGTTTCCCGCCGATGGTCGTTTTGTACTTACCCTGAAGGTCTACACTTGTGTAGTTCTTGCGGGTCATTGCCTCGGCCGTCGCAGGATTTAAATCTGTTGTTCGTACTCGCTCGAACGCTCCCCTAAAGAATGAGAACTTCCGTCCAAAAGGTCCGAAATTGGTAGCTGAGGTCGCGCCCTCTGGGAATGGATTATAAATCCGCGAAAGCGCTAAGCCATTTATCCGGTGAATGAACGAGAGCGTCGCGCTTTCTGCATCTATCTCTTGTGCAAGTCCGTAACCGAAATTGAACTTAAAGGCCCCGAAGCTGACGCCTGTATTAAAGTTGAATCCTCTTCGATTATGTGCAAGTTGATTGACTTGGGTGATTTGACCACCAACGTTGTTCTGCCCAGCAATCGCAGTACTGGTGAATTCCTTTTCAATCTCAGGATTGCCATTGGTTGCAATTTCACCATTCTGGTTGAAGAAATTCTTACTGATTTGGTAGAGCTGAATATCTATCGGAATGATACTTATGTCTTTAGGAATTCTGAGCCTAGCCATGAGCGCCTCCCCCCACCTTTTCTCATACGTCGGTGATTCGAAACTTCCGATACCCATTTCGCCTGTGAGCAGCATTCCTTTCACCTTACTGTTGAAGGAGAGCGAGTGTACTTGATACTGTCTTTTGTTATCGACGAGGTTTGAGCTATCTAAAGCGGTACGACTATCAATAAGGTTATAGCTTATTGTATTCTTTTGCCTTCCAAAGGTGTGGCCGACTTTGCCACCAAAAATAAAGCTTGGTAAAAGGCGTGCATCTCCCGCAAGGCCTTGATAGGTCGGTATGTTTCCAGCATCCGTTGAGTTGGCGACGGTCGCAAAAGGATCCGTTACCGCGTTTGGAAGGCCTGAATTCGGCTGCGTCCTGCCCCAGAATACGTCAAAATTCAAGTTTCCAGGAAGTTTGCCGCCATTAAGGATTAAGCCTTGGAACGGTTGGAAGTTCCAGCGTTGATCACCAACGTTGACCGAACCCGATCCATAGTAACTTTCATACTTGCCGGTATTGGTAATACCCTCCCATGGGGTGCGGTCGAAAATGCTGTAGCGATCTAGCACTTGATAAACACCGATGGTGAAAGGGCTGAGGTTGTACCAGTGTATTCCACCAGCGCGCACCCCGAAGTTCCCTATCTCGGTTCGGAAATTTCCGTAAAAGTTAAGCCCAAGGTTGGTTGAGAAGACATTGTCTTGTCCGCCAACTCCGAGGTAATTATTGAGAAAGAATAGTTCGGTTCCAAAGCTTGACTTGCCATTTGGCCTCGCAATCAAATTGAGAGACATCGTAGGCTCTCGGTAGCCATCGCCGATGCCGTATGCTTTTTGAAAAGGTCTAAGATTTGGATAGGGGTCGGTGATGTTTCTGCCATATCCGAACAGGCGGAAGTACCCAAATATCGTGATCGGCTGGTGTTTCTTACGGAACTGAGCGTACCGAGGAAGAGTAGTCGATCCGTTTGCAGTAGTATAGTTAGAGTCTGTTCGGTGGTAAAGCTCGCTCCATTTGCTCTGCATCACCGAAACAGGCAGGTGCGTTGACTGAAACATGTGCTGGGGAAGAGCCTCCTCCGAGATACTAGCCTCTGTAGCCGTCGATTTCTGCCCAAATACTGCATCAACTAAGCCCATCATCAGAAATGCGATGAGACTAAGTAGCCAAGCCGATTTTTTAAGAACGTTCGTTATTCGTATTCCTTTTACCATAGCACACGTTCTGACGGTTGGGAGTTGAAGTAAAAGCTAAATGAAAGACTGATGTAAAGATTACAGGTTAAACCTCAATCTGAGACTCAAGTTGCAACTATGCAGCCCCAAGTTTAGTTATTAACATGTCAAATCGATGCAGATTTGCCTCTGCGGCGCTAATTTAGTGTACTTTTGACACTAAGCCAATAATAGCCCTTAAATTTTGGATTTGAAAAACATAATTCCAGTTCTGGTCATTTTCGTTTCTTTTTTGGCGGTTTTGCGAGTCGATGCCCAGTCCGAAGTGGGTGTGATGCGTGTCGAGTTAAAGCAAACCGATCAAGGTTGGGAGATGCTTCGTGGGGGAAAGCCTTACTACGTTAAGGGCGTTGGTGGCACCGTTCATTTAGACCGAGCTAAGGCATATGGAGCAAATTCAGTTCGCACGTGGAGTGCCGCCGATGCTGCCAAGGTTTTAGATAAGGCTCAAGAGATGGACATGACGGTTTTGTTTGGCCTATGGGTCGGACAAGAGCGTCAAGGATTTGATTACGAGGATAGCAAAAGCGTTCAAGCGCAATTGGAGCAATTTACCGAAGTAGTCAAGACGTTCAAAGATCACCCTGCCTTGTTAATGTGGGGGATTGGTAATGAGAACGATCTCTTCTACAATGATTTCAGCGTTTGGAATGCGATAAACGACATCGCTAAGATGATTCACAGTGAAGATCCGAATCACCCGACGATGACCGTCACCGCAGGACTTGATGTGGCCGAGGTTCAACTCATCCAAGAGCGAGCGCCTCACATCGATATCCTTGGTATCAATACGTACGGAGGGTTGATAGGCATCGACAAGCAAGTGCGCGCCTACGGTTGGACGAAGCCTTACATGATCACTGAGTGGGGACCAAACGGCCACTGGGAAGTTCAGAAAACCACCTGGGGTGTACCCATAGAGCAGAGTAGTACAGAAAAAGCATCTTGGTACAAGAAACGCTTCGAACAAGGCATCGCTGAGGATCAGCAAATGTGTATTGGATCCTACGTTTTCCTCTGGGGGCAAAAGCAGGAAACAACACCTACGTGGTACGGAATCTTTTTAGAAGACGGATCAGAAACAGAAGTAGTAGATGTACTTGAGTATTCGTGGAGTGGCAACTGGCCAGTCAATAAAAGTCCAAAGCTTGAGTCGTTTACCATGAATGGCCAAGAACCGACAGAAAGCATTCAAGTCAGTAAGAGACAGAAATCAAGTGTTGAATTAGCTGTTATCGAGCCTGAAAATGAGCCCTTGAAATACCGCCTTGAAATTCTCCCAGAGAGTACTGACATCAGAAGCGGTGGTGATGCAGAAGATCGGCCGACATCTCTCGATATTCCTTTTGAGGAAAGTACTACCAAAGGCACTTTTACGTTCTCTGCACCAAAACAATCTGGGCCCTATCGGTTGTTTATTTATGCATACGATCAGCATGAAAACGCTGCCGTTGCAAACATTCCATTTTACGTCAACTAGCAACTAAAGATATGTCACTTCCAAAGTTCAATAACGTTGACCTTCATACAGTTTTGGGGCTTTCGCCAAAACTAATTTCATCAGCGCGCGGGATTAGTACAAAGCTTTTGGCAATGGCTCTGCTCGTCAGTTTCGCTTCCTGTAGTAGTGATACATCGGACGTAATAGAGACCTGCCCAACTTCAACAGACCTTGAAGGGTATAGCCTCATCTGGAGTGATGAGTTTGACGGGGACGTACTCGATGAGTCAAAGTGGTCATATGACCTCGGAGATGGATGTGACCAGGGTGAAGGACTCTGTGGATGGGGTAATAATGAGCTCGAGTTCTACACCGATCGTACCGAGAACGTTTTCCTTGACGATGGCAAACTAGTGATTCGAGCAATTAGAGAATTCCCTGCTTACCTCAATGAGCATACATACACGTCTGGTCGGATCGTTACCAAAAATAAAGAAGACTGGACTTATGGCCGTATGGACGTCCGCGCCAAGCTACCCATTGGGCAAGGCATCTGGCCAGCCATCTGGATGTTGCATACAGATACCATCTATGGTCGTTGGCCAAAAAGTGGAGAGATCGACATCATGGAGAACGTTGGAAATGAACCGAGTAAGGTTTTTGGTACCATTCACTATGGACATGATTTCTGGCGCTTTACAAGCGTAGATACCATTCTACCACAAGAGCGATTTACAGATGAATTTCATACGTTCTCTGCCATCTGGACGGAAAACTGTATCCAATTCCTGCTCGACGGTGAATTTTACGGTGTACCAAATACGCGCAGTAGCGTCCTTCCAACTACTTGGCCTTTCGATCAGGATTTTCACATGATCCTAAACTTGGCCGTTGGTGGAAATCTGCCAGGCAATCCAGACGCATCTACGCAGTTCCCTCAACAAATGGAGGTAGACTATGTGAGGGTCTATCAAAAATCTTAACTAAAAACACACGAGTGTTGATGCACTCCTTTACTTTCAAACAACCCTTTTCTAATGAAGATAATTTACACTTTCGTAGTTGCGCTATTTGTTTTAGCGACAGCTGCACAGGCACAAGATTTGCCTACGTTACCGATCGACTTTGAGTCGACAACTACGACATACGCGTTTGCAGATTTTGCGGGCGGTGTAGGCAATGTTGTTACAAACCCTAGTCAAACGGGTATTAATACGAGTGAGACAGTAGGTTCAGTAGTTAAATTTGCTGGCGAGCCTTTTGGCGGGACGACCATAGCACTTGCCGGTAATATTGATTTCGGGACCAACAATGCGTTCTCAATGAAGGTGTTTTCAAACGCACCTGGGCAAAGCGTATTATTCAAGTTGGAAGGATCTCCTGCAGTTGAATTTTCAATGAATACTACCGTTGCGAACGAGTGGGAGACGCTTACGTTCTCAGCAGCGAGTGCAGTTGGGCTAGACTTTAATGCGATTACACTTATTTACCGTAACGGTGAAGTAGGTGATGGTTCTGCAGATTTCACGTTCCTTTTTGATGATATCGAACTAACCACAATTGCTCCTATGGGAGTAGCAATTCCAGTTGATTTTGAGTCAACTACACTAACGTATTCCTTTGGAGATTTCGCAGGTGGTGTAGGTTCTGTTATTGCCAATCCTGCTCAAACAGGAATCAACACAAGTGCAAATGTTGGTCAAGTGATCAAGTTCGCAGGTGAGCCTTTTGGTGGAACTACATTGGCGCTAGGTGTACCGACAGACTTCGGTTCGAACAACGGAATTAGAATGAAGGTCTTCGCCAATCGCGTAGATGCTCCAATTTTGTTCAAGCTTGAAGGTGCTGTTCCTACAGAAGAAGTTGCACGAACGACAGTCGCGAACGAATGGCACGAGGTTGAGTTCAACTTTTCAGGGAGAACAGATGCATCTTATACAGGTATCACACTCATTTACGACAACGGCGTAGTTGGTGACGGATCTGCAGACTTTACCTTTTTGCTTGATGACATTGAGTACGCTACAATCTCTGGACCTGTAGTGGGTCTTCCTGTAGACTTTGAGTCGGCAGATCTTACCTACACTTTTGCAGATTTTGCTGGAGCAGGTGCTATGGTCATTGACAATCCAGTACCTTCTGGAATCAATACAAGTGCTAGAGTTGGTCAAATGATCAAGTTCGGAGGTGAGGTTTTCGCTGGTACTACACTCCAACTAGGTGAACCAATCGAGTTTGGTGCTGAGACTGCAATTACAATGAAGATGTTTGCCAATCGTGTTGGAGCTCCAATGTTGTTCAAACTTGAGGATGGAGGAGCTGGAATCGAAATTGCGGCGAGCTCCACAGTTGCCAATGAGTGGGAGACATTAACGTTCGACTTCGCAGGCCTTATTGGTAGCGGACCTTACACTGGTATCACACTTATCTACGACTTAGGTATTGTAGGTGATGGTTCTGCGGACTTCACGGTCTTGTTTGATGACATGCAATTTGCTGGATCAAGCAGTACTACAGATTTGCGTGATCTGGGAGTATCATTCTTCCCGAATCCAGTTACTACCAGTTTAACTATTCAGTCCAGTGCTGAGTTAAGCACGGTTGAAGTATTTAACCTCAATGGTCAGCGAGTAATTCTTAATGAAGCAATGACCAACAATACACTTTCAACGGCAGGTCTACCACAGGGTACTTATGTGCTCCGTGTAACTACAGCAGAAGGAGTTGGAACATCGACCTTCGTGAAGCAGTAATGCTTATTTAAGCATACTTCTCGTTAAGCAAGCCCCCAAGAGATTTAGCTGTCATGCTAAATTTCTTGGGGGCTTTTTAAGTATAAATTGCTAGTCTTAGTTTGGAGAAAAACTTCCCATAAATTGCGCGTATATCTTATCAACTTCGCGGTCGTCTAATTCTTGAAAATTAACCTTGTCTTTTATCGTTGCTAACGGCATCATAGTGCTTGCGAGAATTACGCTAAAGACTTCTTGTCTCTGTTCGAGACTTGAGTATT
>CALDUE010000149.1 GCA_937923485.1 uncultured Saprospiraceae bacterium | reverse complement strand
AAGGTTGTGGTTCCATTGCTTACGTTGCCACAAACAGAAAATTGATCTCTTGGATTTGCAAAGAGACAAGTCGTTTGACTTACACTATCTGCAAATACTGCAACATCTATTGTTTGAGTAACTGGTCGAGGCGTTACCGTGAAGATCACAAATGTGGTATCGCATATCATTGCCCCTCCAGATAATTGTTCACAGCTCATTACACAGAGCATGTCTGTGCCTACAAAGCCTGGATTCGGTTGGTAGACAACGCAATCGTTCGCATCAAAGGTTGTTGTACCGTTACTTACATCACCGCAGACCGAAAATTGATCTCTTGGATTTGTAAAGAGGCAAGTCGTTTGACTTACGCTATCGGCAAAGACTAAAACATCTATCGTTTGTACTACAGACTGCGCAGTTACCGTAAAGGTTACAAAAGTTGTATCGCAGACCGTACTTCCTCCAGGCACTTGCTCACAACTTAGAACGCAAAGCACGTCTGTGCCTACAAAGCCTGGATTCGGTTGGTAGACAACGCAATCGTTCGCATCAAAGGTTGTCGTTCCATTGCTTACATCACTACAGACAGAAAATTGATCTCTTGGATTTGCAAAGAGACAAGTCGTTTGACTTACACTGTCTGCAAATACTGCAACGTCTATGGTTTGACTGACTGGTCGAGGTATAACTGTAAAGGTCACAAAGGTGGTATCGCACACCGTTATACCTCCAGGTGCCTGCTCACAACTCAACACGCAAAGCATATCCGTGCCCGTGAAGCCTGTATTCGGTTGATAAACTACGCAATCGTTCGCATCAAAGGTTGTCGTTCCATTGCTTACGTTGCCACAAACAGAAAATTGATCTCTTGGATTTGTAAAGAGACAAGTCGTTTGGCTTACACTATCTGCAAATACTAAAACATTTAACGATTGAGTTACCGGTGGCGGTGTTGTTTGGATAGTTAAGGTCACAGCGTCAACACATCCTGAAACTGGATCTTCTGCCTCGATAAAGTAGTTGCCATCTCCAGGGAATATAAGCGTTGCTCCGTTAGCAAAATCAATTGGATTAGCTAGAAGTTCACTTCTTGATCCCGAAGCATCATGGACAATAAACATCGTTCCATATACCGTACTAGGATCTCCTCCGATAATATTGAAAGCACTTGCATCTAGGTTCCAATTCCCTCCGGGATCAGTTACTTGCATAAAGGCTTCAAGCCCAACTGGATCTTGAAAAGTCGTAGAGAACATTTGTCCATCAACCGTCCAACTTGTTATGGTATAAGGACCTGCACTACCATTTCCAAAAAGTGGTGCGTAATTGTAGAAAAACTGCTGAACAAAATCGCATTCGGTGATGGGATCTACGTAGTCTTGGTCATTAACTGTAATGTTGTAAGAATCAAGTAAATCACGATCAATTGTAATACAATACTCCGTTGGATTCCCCAGACTTTCTATTGTATCTGTTATGTTATCAAAAAGCGCTAAATCACATGCAGGAAGCACTGTAAAATCTAGAATTGTCGTATCACAAATTGATCCGATACAGTGACTTACACAGACGAAAGCAGGACCAGAAAAACCTGGATCAGGCTCAATATCTGTACATCCGTCAGTACTTGTCGACACAGTCAATCCTGCTGGCACTCCACCACAAACCTCCGCAAAGTCAGCCATTCCTCCAAGATCAATGGTCGCGTCAACACACACTGTGGTATCAACATGCGTCATCGTAAACCTTAGCGTGTCTGTAGAAAAGTTTGCAGGAGCGTTTGTCGTCACGGTAACAAATGTTCGCTGACAGATCGGTCCTAGAGGAGGTGTTGTATCATCACAAACCTCAAAACAGATTATGTCCGATCCTGTGTGGCCGGCGTCTGGGGTATATGTATAGCAATATCCACCTTGATCAGATAAAGTTCCATTATCCGGGGCATCGCAAATTGTAGCATTCTGAGGTACTCCTAAAAGCTCCGAATTGTCTAGACAGAATACCGAAGATTCTTGAACATAATCTGTAAAGAGTTGAAATGAATCGTCACCTATATTCGGACGGAGTCCGATAAACAATGTATCTCGACAACCAGTATCAGGATCATCAATTACATATTCGTGATAGCCAACTCCATCAACTTCCACTAACGTTCCATTGGCAATTCTTGAAATATTAGGATTGACATTTCGAGTAATGCCAGAACTCATTTGACGCACGATCATTGGGCTGTAGGTACGTCCGTTCTCGCCGCCTACGATGTTTCTTGTAACGGTTTCGTTAAACCAGTTCCCCGTCGGATTAAAATTATTCATCTGGATGATGAGGTCGTCAACATCCGAGAAAATAACATTGAGCGAAATACCATCAACCGACCAATCTACGAGTTCGTATGGTCCACTTGTGCCCTGCGATGGAAAAGTCGCATATGGATAATAAACAAGAGAATCAAAATCGCAGCCTTCAGCAAAGCTTGTCTCCTGAACACCATCTAGGAATCGATCAGAACGAATAGCGATATTGAAATCAAGATCGACACAAAAACCAACTGGGTTGCCTTGATAATCAGCAACCAGTGTGTCAGGGATGATCGTCTGGTCACACTGTGCATTTACTTGTCCTGCGAAGAACAAAAACGCTATTAAAACGCCCAAAATACGGCCAGCATCAGCCAGTTTAGAGGAGTACAATTTTTTCATATTCAGCACTTGGGAAACCGAGTCTACACGAGTTTCCTATCGAATTGGCAAAAGTTGCCATATGTTATTAGTCAAAAAGCGTACCATGCCGCTGTCCACACATACGGATCGGCATAGCCTTACCACTTTTGAGTACTGACTTTTACGAGATTTAGCTGATTTAGGTACCGACTTGAAAAAGGCAGTAATCCTTTTCCGCGATGATTTTCAAAGAGTTAGGCAAAAACTCAACCTTACCGCTCAGAGGGCGTGAGGTGCATTACGTCCAAGGCAGCCTTGATCTCATCACCCACTTCAAAGAGGAAAGGCGCCTGGTAGGCTGCCTTGGTTGGATCGGCTGAACGCAGGTGCGCATCTTGATCAAATTCGCAAATCACTCTCGCAATTGCTCGATCTGCGGGAATAGTCACCCGAACGTAGCCTTCTGCTGGCACCTCAAAACTATCGTTGTCCTCTTGATGAACATGCACAGCGCCTGGCTGCGATAAGCCATAGGTATAAAGCGATTCACCATCATCTCCCATGAGACGCATAACGACCTCACCTTCAGAATCAACGGTCTGAGTCGGAACTCCCATTTGGGCTCCTAAAATCTTTAAATCCCAAGAATCATGGTCTTTTCCCATCTCCATCACGATTACGTCTTCGTAACCATAGATATTTTCGCGATTAACAGCTGCGAACGAATTGTCAAAATTTCTAGGCCTGAGCTTATCGAAGTACTCTAGGATTACTTGACTACATGCACGCTGAAATGGACGAACGATTTCATCGCCGTCATCATGCATGATGCACGTAGATTCGAAAGCCCAAAAAAGTTCTTCTCCCGAACCATTGATGAAGGTTCGGCAGCTATCACCATTGACTCCATTTTTGCGATTATGCTCACGGCATTCGCCTTCTGATTTAAAGAACGTTGGCTCTTCCGCACTCCACCAATCACGATCATAGATATCGGTTACCGCGTAACAGTCCGCCGTTGGAAATCCATTTGCCATGTTCCACTCCATGCAATCGGCCTGTTCGCGAAACACGTTGCTCGAAGAGCGATTTTGAAAACAAGCACAGCCTGTATACTCATCCGAGAGGTGAAAAATAGCGTGGCCACATTCGTGCACGGCAGTGCCCCAATTATATGCCTCCGCCGAGAACATGTTGTTACTTAACGTGTGAAAATTCTCCAATAAAAGACTACGATCTGTGTATTCCTCGCGGTGCATCAAGCAAAACGCATCAATGCCTGGAATACTGAAATCTTTGAGGAATTCTGGGATCAAAGCATCGTTGCCCACATCATTTGCGATGGCCTTTCCATCAGCCTTGCGATCAGTAGTATAAAATGCCCAGTGATTTCGGTTTCGGCTAATAAGCTCACTGCCGAAAAACCCATTCTTCACCATGCCTTCTAGGTCGTGGTTGTAAACAGCTATGGAATCTTTATAATCTTCATCTCTGAAGAATGCGATGTCGATCAGCTCACTCATTGGCGATCGTGACGCACTGTATAGCAACACTTTATCTTCAGGCCAAGGGGATTCTCCTGCATCAAACATGGCAAAGCGATCTGTAATCTCGCCCTCAGAGTTCGTAATTCTCCAAATGTACTCGACGCGAGAATGCTTGGAAAACCCAAGACCGTGCGCATGCTCAAGCGTAACGGAGCTCACCGGCTCCTTGTAATCCCATGTTCTAGCTTTTCCCGCAATACCACCGACCCGAGCGCGCTGGCTTGGCAAATTCCGTTGGTTTTTGTAGAGTTGGTACTCATAAAGAAACAGTTCTACCTTTTTTATCCCTGTTGTTGACTTCGCTTGAACCGTAAAGGATACAGGTTCTCCGGTGCCAGCTCGTAAAGGAGCATGCATCCAATCCGTAACCGCTGCAGGACCGTTAAGTCTCAGTTTATGGTCGACAGGGCCTTCTTGCACGAATTCTTTGGAACTTGAACATGAACCAAATAAGCCTAGAATGAGCAAGACAAAGAGACGAGAGTTCATGTGATTAGGTTAGTTGATCCAATCACCTGTGGGAGAGTAAAACGCTGGGTCGATTTGGAGATCTTGTTTAACAAGATTCAAAATATGTCCGCCAATGTTTTTCAGGCAAAAACATATATAACCAAATTGCATGCCGATGACCTCCCTAGCCACTAATTTCCCAATAATTGGCTGCGATAAGCTAAAAATTTGCCTTTAACGTCAGTTGGCGATAGAAAAGCTCCGCGACGCCCTAGGAATACACAACTCAATTGTTTTGGCGCAAGCTGAAACTGTCCTAACAGGCAAACCACTAAGCCCCATCAGCTTTAGGATTTCATAGACTCTTCTTTCCTTATGAGCGTATAGCCGTAACAGGATCCATCCGACTCGCCATAAATGCGGGTATTATCCCCGAAAATATTCCTATGATCAAAGCGAGCACAGTTCCCGTCAACATGTTCGCAATCGAGAGTGTGATTACAAAAGGAAAGTTGGTATTCAATATCGTTATGACGGCGAATACCAGTAACAGGCCAAACATTCCACCAATCAAGCACAAGGCCATACTCTCTATGAGAAATTCAAGCAAAATGACTGGACGCGAAGCTCCGAGTGCCATTTTAACTCCGATGAGGCTTGTGCGCTCTTTTACCGACACGAACATGATGTTTGCAACTGAGAAACCACCGACCAAAATCGCGAAGAGTCCAATTACAAAACCAACCACATTGAGCGTGCTGAAAACAGAGTCTAACACACCTGTAATGATCGATAGGCTGTTTACGCTAAAATTATCGTCTTCGACAGGTTTCAAGCGTCTTTCCGCTCGCATGTTCATCGTTACTGCATCAATCAAGTCTGCTTTCGAGCGATCTTCTATGGGTTTTGCCATGAGCGACGAAAAGAAGAATGTAGATTCGAGATTGACCGATTTGGCCATAAACGGATAGCTGAAAATCGCTGCTTGGTCGAAGTTGAACACTTGCAGCAAGTCTTCTCCTGATTTCTCCAGAACTCCTACGACGGTTAGCTTTTGTCCAAACATTTGAATCTCACGCCCCGTCGCCTCTACATTACCAAATAGCTGCTGGGCGGTTTCATAACCCAAGACGACGACATTGCTCCCTAGTCTAAATTCAGAGGAGGTGAAAAATCGACCTTCGCCAAATTCCATCCCAAAAAAATCGGCAAGTTCAGGAGAGCCCGCGACGCTGAATACACCCTCGACATTGTTGTTTCTCCACTTCGCGGTACGGCCACCAACGATTGCATAGTAGCCAGCTTCACCTACTTCTTTCAATCCTTGATTCAAGGCCTTGTACTCGTCGTAAGTAAAATTTGGCCTACGCGCATATTTCCAATAATTCCTTCCGGGATCCTCTGCCCAAGGCATTTTTTGAATGTAGAGCGTATTATCTCCGAGCTTAGAAAGACTGTCGACCACGTTAGACTGCAGACTATCCACAGCTGATTGCACAGCTACGATACAAAAGATTCCAATGCTAACACCGAGAAGGCTGAGTGCTGTCCGTAGTTTATTCCCAGTAAGCTGTTGCCATGCTTGACTTAAGGACGAGAAAATTGTGCGAATGAGTACACGCATGAGGCCGATGGTCGAATTATTTTCTAAAGGTAGGCTTTCGCCAAAACCTCCTACACGAACAACGACGAAGAGCGGGATTCTATCTACCAAGAGGTCGATAGTCAAAATACTCAGTACAATGAACACGAGACACGAACAGTGCCTTTACCCATAAGGCAATTAATTGTCCACCACCAGTGAAAAATGCACTGAAAATCAACATCTTACTCCCATCAAAAGCCTAAGCTTTAGTGTAGTATCTTCGCGCTCCGAAAACGACAACTTTTAGATGAGGACTAAACTCTCCCAATTCATATTTGAGCTACCTGAAGAGCTCATTGCCAAGTACCCTACCGAACGCCGCGATGAAAGTCGCCTCATGGTCGTTCACCGCGATACAGGCAAGATTGAGCACAAGGTGTTTCGCGACATTCTCGAGTACTTCAACGAGGGCGATGCGATGATCATGAACAATACCAAAGTTTTCCCTGCGCGGATGTTTGGTAAAAAGGAGAAAACCGATGCCAACATCGAAGTTTTCCTTCTTCGTGAGCTCAATCAAGAGCAAAAGCTCTGGGATGTACTCGTTGATCCAGCGCGTAAAATTCGCGTGGGTAACAAGTTGTTTTTTCCAGACGCTAATGGAAACGAACTTCTCATCGCTGAAGTAGTGGACAATACCACTTCACGCGGTCGCACCATACGCTTCATGGACGACTGTACCAACGAAGAGTTCCGCGCGAAGCTTCATCTACTAGGTAACACTCCCCTACCAAAAGGAATCGATCGCGCAGTTGAAGAAATCGACAAGGAGCGTTACCAGACCTTATATGCTAAAGAAGAAGGTGCTGTAGCTGCACCTACGGCTGGACTTCACTTTTCATCTTCTTTACTAAAGCGCATGGAGCTAAAAGGTATTCAGCGTGCGGAGCTAACACTACACGTCGGTCTAGGCACCTTCCGTGAGATTGAGGTCGAAGACCTTTCCAAGCATAAAATGGATGCAGAGTACTTTAAGGTTACTCAGGAAGCAGTCGATATCATCAATGATACGAAGCGAAGCAAAGGACATGTCTGCTGTGTAGGTACTACCTGCCAACGTGCTATCGAAAGCTCGATCAGTGCAGATGACTTACTTGCAACGAATATTGGTTGGACCAACAAGTTCATTTACCCGCCTTACCGCTTCCACGTTGCTGATAGTATGATCACCAACTTCCACCTGCCTAAATCAAGCCTCATGATCATGGCTTGTGCGTTTGGTGGTCGAGACCTTATCATGGAAGCCTACACCGAAGCGATCAAGGAAAAGTACCGTTTCTACACCTACGGTGATGCAATGCTTATTCTCTAAGCAAACAGAAAAGCTGTTCAATTAGCCCGTGAGTAATTTCTACTCACGGGCTTTTTTTTTGACTTTGCTGTCCCAATACCTTAAGGTTGTTGTAATTTTTGCAGCTCCTGGCTAATAATTGCATAATAAGTTGCTAAAATGGCCTTTATGTAAAATCTAGTATGGCTTTTGGACGTAAACTTAGGTGTAATGATTTGCGCAAGCCTTGCTTTACGCTAGCTCTTCACTTTTTTAATCCCACTGAAACCCATTCATGCACAGCCTTATCCTCGCTTGGGCCAGTTGGCTACTAGGATTCATGTTGCCGATGCAACATGCCGAGTTGACCTTTTATGGAGAACCTGTAGAGTTGACCTACCCCGCAGAGATCTTCGCGAATGGAAACCTCAAGGTGACGGGAGAAGGAATTAATGTCTATTTACGAGCCGCAGAGAAAAAAGAGTGGGACTTAGTCCACACGCAATTGGAGGCGTACCGCCAGCGATGGGAACTGAATGATTGGTTGTATTTCAAACTCATTCACGAGACACTTGATGAAATTGGAGGTTTTCTAGACATTCCAGAACAGCGGCTCTTAGAGTACCATTTGTTGACGATGGCTGGTTTTGATACTAGGCTCTGTTACGACCTCAACAGTGCTGATATTTACCTCTATGTGTATTCGGAAGAGTCCATGTTTGAGGTTCCTATTATCGAAGATGACGGGAAAAAATACGTCAACCTTTCCGCTGCGCTCTCTCCACGGAGGCACCACAGCAGAAGCCTCAGCATGCATGCGGATCAGCCAAATCCGAGTGGCCGTTCGTTTAGTTTTAGCTTACTTGAGTTACCGAAGCTCAGTCCGAAACTGGTGGAGCGTCCTTATTTCTTCAACTATCAGGGCGAGTCCTATACACTTTATGCATCGAGCGACCGCACAGTTGTGCAATGGATGGAAGATTATCCATTCTTTGAGGAAGGATTGTACATGCAGATTCCTATTAGTGGAGCTGCGAGCAAGCAACTTTACGAACAACTGGACGAGCTCTTAGTGGGCAAGACAGATGCAGAGGCATTGAGTTTCCTCGCTGCTTTTACTCGCGGTGCTTTTGACTACAGGGAAGACAAAGAAGCCTTTGGTTTTTCAAAACCGATGATTGCCGAGGAGACCTTGTATTATGCTACGAGCGATTGTGAAGATCGTTCAGCCTTGTACTTCAATCTGGTCAAAAATTTACTTGACCTGCCTGTAATCGCAATTGCGTATGACGACCATTTAAGTGTCGCGGTTGCCTCCGATGAACTCGTTGGAAAGTCTTATCGACGTAATGGAAGGCGCTATAGAGTCTGCGATCCTACAGGTCCTGCGGGCACCAGTGACGTTGGAAATCCACCTCACGGCTACGCAAATCGGCCCTTCGAAGTAGTTGCAAGCTACACTCCATCTGTTTTGGCGAAAGCTGAATCTGCAAACAACTAACTGTAATTCAATTGATTACGGGCTAATTTGTGCGATGTGAATTTTTCGAAAAAATACTTGCACACTACCATTCCTAACGCGTTATTCGTAGGAAATTTCGAATGTGTGTCGCAACAAAAGTCTTTGTGACGCATTCTCGATAACAGCATACTAAACCAGCCCATGTATTGGACACTTGAATTAGCCCACCACCTCGAAGACGCACCATGGCCAGCCACGCGTGACGAGCTCATTGATTACGCCGTTCGTTCTGGAGCGCCGTTAGAGGTAATGGAAAACCTCCAGGAAATGGAGGATGAAGGCGAGGTATATGAGACCATCGAAGACGTTTGGCCTGATTACCCGCGAAAGGATGACTTTCTCTTCAATGAAGATGAATACTAATCCCAACCTTTTTTAACGTAAAATCTAACCCCAACTCTTCTTACAAGAGTTGGGGTTTCTTTATTTGAAGCTGTTCCTTCGAAACGCCCTTGGTGAGCCAGGTGCCTAGTTAAACGGAAGGATTTTTGCATATATGATGATCTGACAGTCCGTTCAGTATCTCCATCAATAAGCAGAAAACCTATTTCTGATGAAAAGTATGCTTGCCGTTACCCAGTTGATCACTCAACAGAAGTTGCGAAAAATTGATGTGCTTTCCGAGGATATGCTCAACGCGAAAAATTCGAAGTTTAGAGAACTCTATCTCGGTCTGCGAGACGGTTCCATAAGGAGCGATCGGGAAGCTGCTTCTAAGCTGTACGATTCCGATCCTAGCGATGCCCGTTACCGTCAATTAAAGTCGCGTTTTAAGAAGCGCTTGTTGAATACGCTCTTCTTTGTAGATCAATCCAAGCCACATCGGAGTTCGTTTGATCAAACTTACCACAATTGCCAACGCGACTGGTCTTTAATCAATATTCTTCGTCAGAATGACGTGCAAGAGCCCGCAGTGCAAATGGCAAGAAGCTTACTTACCGTTTGCCAGAAGTACGGCTTTGCTGAACTTACGGTGCAAACTGCCCGCTTCTTGGCAAATGAGGCCGCAGATAAGTCAGATTTTAAAACCGCCAAACAACTTCAGCTTGTCATTGATCAAGCAAATCAATCCTTTCAGCTAGAACTTAAAGGTGAAGACATTCTCAGACGAGCAAGAATGCTGCTGGCATCGTCAGGGCGAAAAAATGATCCGACAAAAATTCACGCCGAAGTTCAAGCCTTGCAGATAGAGATTGAAGCTATTCAAACAACTTCCGAAAGTGCTGTGCTTTACTATAATCGACTCGAGGCAAATTGCCTCCTGGCCCGTACGATTTACGAAAAGGAGAAGGTGATCCGATTCGTCGACGAAGTGATTGCGTACAGTGCAGTTTCTCCTCGACAAATGCACGAGACCCGATTGGTTAAACTGTGTATGTGGCAAATTGAGCTTTTGATCGAGAAGAGAGATCAGGTTCGAGGACTAGAGGCCATTGCGCACTTAGCGTCGAGGTGTAGAATTGGTTCTGACATTTGGTTCACGCTGCAAAAGTCAAAACTGGCATTGCTCTTAAAGTCCAAAGCTTTCGCCGAAGCGCAACGAGTCGCTGATGCTGTAATGAAGCACAGGTCGTTCAGCCTCCTCTCACCCCAAGAGACGGAAATCTTCAGGTTACTTGAGATGCTTACGATATGCTTTGATGCAACGTTGAATGCGAATGTCAAGCATGCTCAGCACGGAAAAATTCAAGCCTTTTTGAATAAAGAGGCCAATTTCCGCACTGACTGTCAAGGTCTTAATGCTTGGCGATACCTCATCAAGGCGACCCTCTATCGTATCCTTGGCCAGACCAAAGAACTAGGAGACACCATTGCAGCATTTAGGCACCTTTCGGTAAAACAACTATGCTCCAAACATGATACGCGCCTCATTGCTATGTCCCAGCTACTCTATCGCATGGAGCGCAAGCATTTTACTGGGGAGTTAGATAGAGTTGGAGAGCGGTATTTCAAGCAGCTTCGCGAAATTCCATTTCAATGCGGCTTGCAAGCAAATGCATTCACCCCTATTGATGTGGAGGACTTGTTGGCCTTTTTCGGCGTAAACGAATTAGCCGAATTGCCTGCATAATCGTTCGTTTACCTTAGTTTGCCGTCATGCCGATTACGATCGCCATTGATGGCTTCTCATCTTGCGGAAAAAGTACCCTTGCAAAAGACCTCGCAGCTTCTATGGGCTATGTCTACGTTGACTCTGGAGCAATGTACCGAGCAGTCACCTTGCATTTCCTGCGCATGAGTATCGATGTTAATGATGCTGATAAAGTAGAACAGGGTTTATCTGATTTACGCCTAGACTTTCGCAGTGAAGGCACGCATCAACGCGTCCTCCTCAACGGAAAAATCGTCGAGAAAGAATTGCGCAGCATGGCCGTGAATAAATTGGTAAGTCCAGTCGCTACCCTCTCAAACGTACGTGCAGAACTGGTTCGGCAACAGCAGTACATCGGAAGAAACGGAGGGATCGTCATGGACGGTCGCGATATCGGTACGGTAGTCTTTCCTGATGCTGAGCTCAAACTCTTCATTACTGCCGATACGCAGGAGCGTGTTCGCCGTAGAGTCGAAGAACTGAAGCGTATGGGCAGCCCGACACCTGCGAAGGAGGTTGAGACCAATCTTTCGGAACGAGATCGCATTGACTCAACACGCGATGACTCCCCCTTACGCAAAGCCAAAGGAGTAGTTGTCATTGACAATACCAATCTGACGAGGGAAGAGCAGGCGGCCATGTGCTTGGCACTCGCTAAGCATAGAGCTTAGTAGATGCCTTTGCGGGTTATTACTTAGAGTCCGCTCACCTTAGCCGAGAGGTCTGGACACACAGCAGAGATTACCAGTGCTCCCCAATAACTTGGGGGAACTACGTCCGCATAAAGATTGCTCTTGACAAGAGCATTTATCATTTCTCAAAGCCTTCACCTTTCCGCAAAAAAAAATGTTGGATTTCAGCATTTGACAGCCGAAATCCAACATCATTTTCTACCTAAGAGGTGGTCTACTCAATGACCATCGGAACAGCCTGAGTTTGACCTTCCTTGTTCGTCAGTTGAAGTAAGTAAGCTCCACTTGGAATTGCAGTAAGCTGGTAGCGTTGTGCCGCACCAGTCCAGACCTGGACTGTTCTTCCTAGCGCATCGAGCAAGGAAATGGTCTCTATGTTCTGAATGTTCCCACTTATTTCGAAGTAGTCAGCTGCAGGGTTAGGATAGATGTCTAATATTCCTACAACGTCGACATCTTCAGTATTTGAGAATACTGGAAGTACCTCGGCTTCAACAGTTCCTGTAGCCAAACAGTCGTTATCATCAGAAGCAATGACGCGTGCAGTGAGGGTTCCAATCTCAGTAGTTGTTAGCCTAAGCATGTCTCCAACTCCATCGTAGGTAGCGCCTTCTACTATCCAACGGTGATCGGTAGCATTTGCGAGCGACGTTTCAGTGAACACAACTTCAGAACCTAGTTCGACCTCATCAGGAATAGCCACTGGAGCAAGTGTTTGAGAGATGCGCGTGCTATCAGGTGTAAGTTGAACCTCGATTGCAGGACAACCGTCCGTGTATCCAGACTCTATATCGAACAAGAAGAAACTTCCTGATCCTCGGGTAACGTCGATTCTTCCATCTGCTAGTTCCTCGCCTCTAATGCGGTCGTTAATTGAACCTAAATCCATGTTCGCTGAAATCTCAGCGGTATACTCTTCTCCTGAAACAAGGTTCGCACGAATTTCAATTCGGTTGACACCTTCAGTGAGAGAAATTGAACGACGAACGACTCTTGAACCCGTAGAGGCGTTGAAGATTTCGAAAGTAATTCGCCCGCTCCCGCTAGCCACCACGTTTGCACTCCGTATTCTAACATTACTGTTTACAGAAAACTCAATGACTTCATCATCTGGGTCAACGAAAATAGTCTCACTCAATGCTGGAGTTTCAAAGCCATCTGTCACGATGTATTCCGCAATACCGTAAAGCGTTGTCGGCTCAGTAAGCTCTTCAATCACGAATGGCTGTTCAATATTAAGATTAGGTAGCAAACCAGTGTTTACGGTCGTAAAGAAGGAAATTACAGAATCTCCAGTAGTACCTGCAAGAGAAAGTACAATCGGGGAGTTGAGGCAAGGGCCTTCCGTTCCAAAATCGTCCATCACTAATGACACTGGTTCTACTTGAGATAGTTCAACTTCAATGGTTCCTCCAATATCAAGTCGTGGATCTACCGGCTCATCGTTCGCATTGATTAACCTAAACTGAACAAGCTCTTCGCCTGAAAGACTTGAGGTTCCTGAAATGCTGTAGGTCTCTATTTGACCAGGAAGCAAATTCATCGATTCGAAGGTTCCTGTAGCAACTTCGCCATCGATTACGTATTCGTAAGATACTGAACTGAGATCGTCAACACCTTCATTTCCAATGGTAATATCGAATGCAAACTGACCACCGCAGTTGCCTTCGCTTGCCGACATTCCCATAACAACAGGTGCCGTTGATGGTCTGTTTGGAGCAGTTGGGGTATTTCCTTGATCGATGAGGTAGTTGTAAGCTGCAAAAACATCGATGACGCCACGGCCAAATGAATTGTCCTCTCCAGCATCGCCCATATCGACAGCGCTCAGGTAAAGCGCCAATTTTAGTGCTTCTCCGTCTAAATCTGGGAATGCCTCGCTAAGCAGTAGAATAGAGCCCGCTACGTGAGGAGCAGCCATACTTGTTCCAGACTTCAGTCCATAAGGAGCGTCTGCGCCTGGGAGACAAGAGCGTACACTTGATCCTGGTGCCGATACTTCTGGCTTAATGTCTAATACCGTAGAGTCTGTAATACAGACAGAAGGACCTCGACTGGAGAAACCGGCAATTCCTGTATTGCTCGCATTTAAAGCTCCCACGGTGAAAGTGTTTACTATACCAGTATTCACGTTGTGAGGAGGAGTCATCGTACTCGCATTAGGTCCTGAGTTACCTGCAGAAAAGACAACTGCAATTCCAGCTGCTTCGAGGTTGTCCAAGATTACTGGATAAGGATTTGAACTTGCACACTCGGTGGCTAGGATAGAAGGATCTCTCCATGAATTGTTAATCACCGTTGGACGGTCGTCGTTGGTGTTGAAATCGCCATCTGGGTCAATTGCCCACTCGAAAGCACCAATATTATCTGCTGTACCCACACCGCAAAGGATAGCACCACCGAGCCAGTGCGCATTGTAAGCTACTCCAATCGTGTCTCTTGTCACACGTTCAACACCTAGCATTGTTCCCGTTACGTGAGTACCGTGGTCGCTACAGTCAAACGGGAATGTTGTACCCTGAATGTCGTACCATGTATTTGAATCTGAAGAATACCCAGCGTACTTATGATTTAGTGCAGGGTGAAATGGATCGACACCTGTATCAGCGGTAAATCCGATACTACCAAAACCTGTATAGCCTAGAGCCCACATTTTGTCAGCATTTACAGCAGCAAGACCTGGCTCTATATCATCTGGCTCACTGAAAGCAACCTCGTCATCGAGCGTTTGCTCTACTACCCACGGCTCGTCGTAGAAAATAGCTGCTACTTCAGGGAAGGTTGCTATTTGACGGATGCGTTCTGGGCTCGCGCTAAACCCGACCATGTTGACGATCCATCGGCTGCGAACATTCTCTACAGATTCCAAACTGGAAATGCGCTTTACAAAAGGAGCTTGAGAGCTTTGATTTTTAGTCTTGACCTCATTGAGCGCATAGGCCACACGCTCTCTCTTCGACAATCCTCTTGCTGCCGATGATGCCATGATTTCTTTGGCGTTCGATTGCTCGTGAAACATGACATACACTGGGATTTCTTTCCTAGTTGTATTGAGCTCTTGTTCAAGTTTCGGAGACAGTTCTGCTTGCGACAAAACATGACCTACAGAGATGCAGGTTAGCGCCGCGAATAATAACGGAAGACGTAGGGCTAATTTCATGCTGTAAATATCGCAACCAGCGAGCAGAAACGAGCATAAAATTGGAAATAATGATATTTATCCGACGAAAAAACTAGAAATACTAGAAATCACTTAGTTATACAAACAAAGGCGGAGAACCTCCCCCATGAGGGAAGGTCCATCCGTCCACTTGTGAGACTAGACTTAAGTCCACAATATAGACGCGTGAAACTGTTCTTTCACAAGGCTTTATTAAGAATGTATTCACAATTACACCTTTCGAAGTATATGCCCTCGAAAGAAGCTAAAGCTTTTTGCCTAGCGTTTCCAACTGCAGAAGCCGCAAATAGAGCACTTCAACTTTCTTGCGCGCCCAGGGCGTTTTGCGCAAAAACTTAAGACTCGAAGGAAAGGTCGGGTTGTTTAAGAACGCGACGATGTTAGTCTTCTCTCCCAGTCGTGCCCAGCCATGCACCTCAACCAATCGTTCGAGCATGGCATCGAGTCGTACACCGTGTAGCGGATTATTCGGTTGCTTTGGCGCTGGATTTTCAAACATAGTCGCAAGGTAGTTCCCCCACTAGGCTTGACCTAGTTTGTATTGCTGCCACACCCAATGCAGTATTAGGCCAAAAGGGACAATCCAGATTAAGTCATTGAAGACATTAATCCACCCAAAGGCTAAGGGTAGTTCATGCTCTAGCCAGACCTTTTGGACCAGACCAATCGGTCCGAAAACCTTTCCTAGAAAACCGACAAGGATGATTGGCCAATGTCTTGCGATATCAGTTCCTGCAATGCCATACCCTAGGCCATAGACGCCGACGATCATACCTACGCTTTGCCAGACGCTTGCATAGTTGATAGGATTCATATCAAACAACCAAAACGCATGCTGCGGAAACAAGACCACCCATGCACCCCACAGGATGTTATAAACCGCTGCGGCATACATCGTATAGCGCATCCACTTTGGAGCTGTAGGAAAAGGACTCTTCATACGAGCCGAACACACTAAGCTCGCGAGGGTTTTGCCCGCTCAGGCAGACATTTTCGCAGCGCGTTGCAAAGACAAGGTTCCTTCTTCCAGCCAAGGCCCCCAAATTTGCCACATGTGAAATGCTAGGGGGGTCTCATGTAAGGTTATGGATGCACCTGCTCGTTTTGCGAAAGCATAGAATACAAGCGAATCATCTCGCAGCAACTCCCTTCCTCCCACTTCAATCTGTGTCGGAGGGAGAATACTCAAATCTGCCAAAACTGGCGAAACCTGAGGGTCAGTGTCTGGAATGTTTCTAAAGCACAACTGAGCGAGCATCACGTCGAACTCATTACCGACAATTGGATCAAATTCATCACGATGTGCTCGGGTTGGATTGTGGCCTGTACGATCCGTATTGGGAGAAAATAAGGCGAGCCTCGCCACTGGATTTTCTGCTTTCGCCAAAACGAGCGCTGTGTTGATCGCTAAGTGTCCACCCGCTGAATCTCCAGCTAAGCAGACTTCCATGCCTTGATTTTGTAGTGCACGCACAACCGCTAATGCGTCGTCAATTTGTCCTGGCCAACTGGTCTCAGGTGCCAATCGATAACGTGGGGTGACTACTGGACAGCCGGAGGTTTTGGCGAAAGCTGAAGTAGGACGTATATGCGTTTCTGGAGAACCAAAAACATAACCGCCTCCATGAAACCAAACCCAAACCCGGCCTTGATACCCCTGAAGCGAATCAACTCCATCCAAGCGGGCCTCTACCCCACCCAAGGTGATGAGCGGACGCGTGTCTGGGGTAGGATTATCACCTAGCATCAGCTTCGTAAACCCTCTACGCATCGTTGCAGGTGTATCCCCAAGGTGAATAGTGGCCGCTCGTTCGATGACCTGCTCATAAGATACTTTACCCTCGAAAGGTCCACGATGCTTAGACTCCATACGAGAAGTACAGCCAGCGTCGATTAGAGTTTGCTTTTCAAGCCAATCTTTACGTTTCCTTTGTCGCCATGCCACGCATTTTTCTTCATCTAGGGTACAAAGGGACGGCCTATCACGGTTGGCAAACCCAGGCACCACCGCTTGTAACTGTGCAGAAAACGATCGAAGATTGCTTGGAGAAAATGTTGGGCTATCACCTGCATGTACATGGCTGTGGACGAACAGATGCGGGTGTGCATGCGCGTTCTTACTATGCGCACATCGACCTTCGGGAAGCCGTCGATTTTGATGCAGTTTTTCGACTCAATCGGATGTTGCCTGCAGACATCGCCATTTTTGATTGGCTAGCTGTGGCTGATGATGCGCATGCCCAACGAGATGCTACGTTTCGTCGATATGAATATCACATTGACCTCGTCAAAAATCCTTTGCGCGGCGACTTAGCAGGAAGGTATGATGCTAACCCTCTCGATTTAGCATTGATGCAAGAGGTTGTTTCCTGCTTTCGCGAAAACTCAAACTTCAGCGCTTTTTGTAGAAGTCCCGAGCAATATCCTGACACAACCTGCCGCATCGATGAGTGTACATTGATTGAGTCAAAAGGCGGACAATCACTCATCTTCACGATCCAAGGAAATCGCTTTTTGCACAACATGGTGCGTCTACTCGTCGCGCGAATGATTGACGTGGGTCGAGGAGCATTGACCTTTGCTGAAATCGAAAACGCCTTCGCCGCAGGCCAACCTTGCAAGTACGAGACTCCTGCCTATGCGGAGGGGCTTTACTTGGTTGGTGTGGGGTATGAATTTTTGGAGGGGTAGTTTCGGTTAATATCCAACTCGCTAGAGGAAATTGATTTTTAAAGAGCAGCTCGAAGTCGTATGGGCCTAGCCATAAAAGAATGCTTGCTGGCTTAGGAAAAGACTTAGGAGATCGAATAGTATGAAATCAACTTCCTACCCACCAAGGCGTTCCTTCTTCTACAACCAGTAGTTCAAATCACATGCGCTTCACGCTCTTCTCATCTGTTCTTATTGCAATGCTCTGCACCTCGTTCACTTTTTATAGCCTCCAGAGCTATGACATTGCAGACGACTATGCCGTCAAGTTTGAAACCAATGGTGCGAAAGGGACCTTCACTGATTTGACAGGAACCGTTGTTTTTGATCCTAGCAATCTCGAAGCCTCAAAATTTGATGTTTCTGTTGCCACCGCGAGTATTGATACAGGTAATAAAACTCAGAACAAGCACGCCAAAGGCGGTAGTTGGTTGGATGCAAAGTCCAATCCTCGCATCTCCTTCGTGAGCTCCGCATTCAATAAAACGAATGGAGAATATGCCGTTTCGGGCGACCTTACTATTCATGGAATAACAAAAACTGTTGCGATACCTTTCCTTTTTGAGAATTCTACATTTTCAGGATCTCTTACTGTGTTGCGGGAAGATTTTGAGATAAAAGGGCCTTTTCTTTTCGGAGGCTTTGTTGGTGATGAGATTGAGGTTAGTTTGCGTGTGCCAGTGAGGTAGGTAAATAATTTGATGTCTAGTAAAACGATTAATCCAGACATCTGGAATTCTAAAGAGCGACGAAAGATGCTCTTCCATGAGCATGTACACCGTGCGCGCAGAATTTGGTTTGGATCTGTTTTTCTATGGACAATTGCCGCAATATTTTGCGCTCGACTTTCTGGATTGCGGGAAGGAGCATTTGGCCTATTTGATTTTACAGGAGCAGTCATTTGTGGGCTTACGATTGGCTCTACCATGAGTTGGTTTGAAACGCGTCCCATGCGGCCGGGTTTCGTCAATCGATTTCCTTGGTTAGACTTGGGAATGCGGACGGTTTTGTATACCGTCGTTGTGTACTTAACCTTGATGATTGGGAGGTTTGTGTTGTTTCACAATTTCCCAGAAGAGTTTCGTGAGGAAACCTGGTTGTTGACCGTCGAAATATTACAGGATGCCCCCATACTGCGGTTCATTATTTTAATGTTTTTCGCAAGCTTCGGAGTGAACTTTATTTTGCATTTGCGATTAATGCTCGGCCTAAGAAATATGCTTTCCGTGTTTACCGGTAGTTACCGACTCCCAGTAAAAGAAAAGCGCTTGTTTCTCTTCATCGATTT
>CALDUE010000148.1 GCA_937923485.1 uncultured Saprospiraceae bacterium | reverse complement strand
CTCACTCCCGAGAAAACCTGAGATACAGCACTTAGGAATTGATCTTCTGTCAATTCGCCCAGCGGATGGATGAAGGCAGACCAGACTAGCCCCTCTCCAATAGCATATTTGGAGTCTAGCATGGAGTGGAAATTAGCTTCCATGCATTGCGTCATTTCGTCTGTTGTCAAATCTGAAACTTCCATAATTGGTGAGATAATCCTCATCCGGTTATGGTTTTCGTCCGTCAGGCAAACGAAATAGGTCGAATCTATTGTGAATTGCCAATTACCGTTTCCTCCTTGTACATCGGTGCTAATAGCAGTAATGATGAGGTTGAGTTTCTCATTTGTCATCTTGTCAGCCTGTGCGTAGGACAAACTTGCTATCGTGAAGAGGACGACGAGGATTCCTAATTTTTTCATGGCTGCAGTAGTATTTGAGAAATCAATGAAAGACAAAAAAACCAAGCGCTCAGCAGATGTGGCTGATCGTGGCGGTGTACAATCAACTTGGAAGTCCGAGAAAAAGTTGCCCATCGTCGCCGATCTTACTGTCTACTAAGCGCTTAAGGCTACATTTTCAGGTGAACCATATCGTTAAGCAGAAGATGATCAGCCGGTAGACCATGTTCGCCGCGAGTACTGCAGCGATTACTCCTACGCCCGCAGGAATGGCCCAGTACCAGCGGAGGTTCAAAAATCTTTTGATACTAAGACCCCCATAAAGTATTGGAAGTCCGTAGAGAAAAACAGAGAATAGGACATTAGACAGGATTGAATCCTCATGGCCCGCAATGGCTGTTATCAGCTCATCTAGCCAACCAGCAGCAGTCATAATCATCAAGAATAAAGCGAAAAAATGGAAAGCAAAAAGAAGGCTATCGTAATAGTATCGTCGCTTCTTAAATGCCATCAGATAGACAAACAATGCGATTAGAGGCACATTGATAATCATGACAGACTTGGAGATGGTGTCACTTGTTTTTTGATAAACTGCGCTATATGCTTGGAAGTCAAGATCTTTAGAGATCATCTTGGATCTCACCATATCTACTACCCACTCGCCGCTGTAAAGCTGATCTTCGAGTTGGTCAGAAAGTACAATGGAGTAGTCTGTTAAAGTGGTAAGGAAAAAATAAATCAAGTTTACGAATAAGAACAAGGTGACAGGCGAGATGAATTTCTTGCGCTTCCCTTCTAAGAATTCAACCGTCATGCGGCCTGGATACCGAAAGAGGTACCATACGCTGATCATAAAGCGATTGTCGATAAAGAAGACATTGCCTAAGAATTCACCGAGTAATTGTGTTAGCGAGCGATCAGTATTGTCACGAACGCGCTGGCTGCAATGTTGACAATAGTTGTCATGGACAGCAGTGCCACAGTTGAGGCAGTGCGTTGGTGAGATGTCTTTGCTGTTCTCCATCTTGAGTCGATGAAGTTAAAATAATTCAGAATTATTGCTATTTACTGATTTTTTGCTTTTCTCAAAATCTTCACGACCCGATTGTACATCAGTTCTGATAAACTCCAATTGTATCCATCGAAGTCGACCGTATTTGTAAATTGAATGACGACTACATCTATATCCTTGTGGTATTTGGCAATGGTTTGGTAGCCAGGAATTAGGCCAGTATGATCATATTGGTAAATCTCAGAATAGATTCCTTGCTCATTTTTATTTCTAAATACAGAACCATCATTAAGTGCTCGAATAAATTTACTTAGATCTCCGGCTGTTGCGAGCATAGAACCTATGTCATCAGTTTTTAAATCCTCTTCGTAGCCCACGTAATAGCCACTCATAACATCATCCAGGTTGACATCATGAATGGAGCCAAATGTGTGCTCTAGGCTTAGTCGATCCAAAATCTCTTCTTGAATATATTGAAATGAATCATGTCCCAAAACTTGGTTCATTATTCTACCGAGCAGAAGGTAATTGGTATTCGAATATTCGTAGCCTTCACCGGGTTTGAAGTTGGCAGGTTTGTCCAAGACCAACGCTAGATTTTCATCTGGCGTCTTTTTAGGTGCTACCCAATACATATAGGTGTCTGTATAATTTGGGATACCGCTGCTATGCATGACCAGCATACGCAAGGTGATTTCATCAGCATAGGCTATTCTACCTTTTAATTCGGGTAAGTATTCTCCAAGTGTCTTATCTAAAGAAAGTCTTTGATCAGCAACTAATTTTGTAACGGCTACGGCATTAAATAACTTGCCTACACTTGCAATTTTGAAGAGTGCATTAGGGTCGGCTGGAATTTTGGTTTCTCTGTTCTTGTAGCCTGAAGTGAAAAATTCGGACTGATTTCCTTCGCTATTAACACATATAACAATGCCATCAAAACCGTAGGCTGTTGCCTTGTCAACTTGTTCTTGAACGGTATTCGGTAAGGGGACAATCCAAGCCGTGACGATAGGCCATGGTACAAAGTATAGGGAGGTTACCGTGCTAACGAACAGTGCGATTCTGACTAGTAAGGTAGTTTGCTTTTTGGTCATTAATTCGAGGCTGGCTATGTATTTTAAGCTCTAGGGGGACCTTAATCTTGCTGCGTTTGTGGCCCTTTCTTAGCTTGTTGATCGGTACAACTTGCGAATAGGAATAGGACTTAGGCGTTTTCATACTCCTAAATTTACTCTACATTATTCCAAGTTTCGCATTAAGCGAAAGCAAGTTCAGAGACGCAGATCGAGGACTTCGTTAGCAGAACCGTCAAGATGATGTTCTTCATAATACGGTGGTTCGTAGGTTAAGGTTTGATTGTTCTCGAACACGGATTCTCAGGATGTAGTCCAAGTATGTTCTAAGATTATGCAATGTACCGAATAACTTATCTGATGAATTTGCAGGGTGGGTTACCGGTTCTTTTTCTTCCGCTTATTTTGATCTTTATTAATCTTATTTACAGCATCCATGGGGATGACAGTTAGTTTGTCTGTTTCACAATTCCAAATATTTAAATACTTTGCTCCTTCAGCCATTCATTCAGCTCTCTGAAATCCAATTTTCCACGGACTTCCTTCAAATACTCAAGGATACCGATAGCCTTCTTCAGGCGTGTAGTTTCCCGCTTCGGCTTGGCGATTATGTACATAAGGGCGCGCATCTTGCCAGGGGTTAGCTTGTGAAAGTAGGTATTCGCCTCGCTATCCATCGCCAGCAACTCTGCAAGTTCAACAGGCATAGGCATGCCATATTCGCTTTCATCAGGAAGCAAGGAGATCTCGACTTTACTTAAGTCTATATCGTTTTGGCGTAAGGCTTTCACCCGCTCCTTATTGACGATGATGAAGTAATCACCCTTGCCGCTCGATATAAAGGCCGCATGCCAGTCGATAAGGTTTGCTACCGAAACGATGATACGCTTTGAGCCTGCATTACTGGCGGCTATTTGCTCGACTGTTTCGGCATCGATGCAGAGTTTCCCCGAGTAGCCTAGACGGTCGTCGGGTTCTTCTACGATACTGGTAATTAGCTTGACTTCTTTGGCCATTGCGCTAATGTAGAAGGTTCTACAATAGGCTTGTGCTACGCACTACGCCTATTGGGTTCAAGGTTCGGGCTAGTAGAGATGTTGTTTGGTTCAGGGTTCAGGGTTCACGCGTCGCGACCTTTGCTTAAAGAGCTAAGACTATTAGGTCTCCTGAAATATATCTTGGCGTCTCCGAGCGTCCCTATTGAACGTCCCTATAGTGCGTCCCTAATGAATTAACAATTAACAATTGACAATTAGCAATTAATATCGCATTAAAGGTCTACCTAGCAACCACCAAGCGCTCCGTCTTCCTTGCCCCCTTCTCGTCCGAAAGTTGGATTAAATAAATTCCATCTGGCCAAGCTTGCGTCGCGAAGGTAGACTGAGTATTCAATGTCTGCTCGGTCATCAATTGCCCGATCGAGTTGAATACTTGAACCTGTAGAGCTTCCTCGCTAGAAGTTTGAATGGTGAAGTAATCTCTTGCTGGATTCGGTTGAATGGAATACTCAACGGTCAGCTCTCTGACACTCGACACGCCAGCCAAACGGATGTTATTGATGAACGTATAATCATAGGTCTCGAAGAGTGGATCTGAATTTTGCCAGTTTGTCGGACTTCCAGAAGCATTGTACATTGTAAAACGTACCAAGCCTCTATGATTCGCAGGTAACTCTACTTCTACATTGCTTGAGATGCCGTCGGGTCTAGAGTCGAGGAACACAGGCATAGAAGACGTAAGCGTAGGCGTTGACACCGACATGCCACGGCTGAAATCTGCAAGCCCTGGAAAGTCAGGATCACCGTCTCCATAGAATTGCAACAGGTCGAACGAGAGCTTCGGAGCAGGTTCTGCTTCAAAATCAACGCACATCTCTGTGATACTCAAGTCGAAAGCGACGTCCAAGTTTGTCTCTGTTTCAAGGCAAGCCAAACGAAAGGGGTTGGTGAAGTAACCTGTAGTTCCCAGCCAATCCTGATTCCTTTCTGTTACGACCCCCATGTGCCCGCGCGAATCATCAAGAGACACAAAACGTTCAGCATCACTATCGGAAAATTGGACGAATCCAGTGTTGGTTAATACTCTCGGTCGTCCAAGCTGCGCACTCACGATGTTGTCTTCAGGAATTGGATCGTTCGGTACATCAAAGCGTAGGCCAACAGCACCTTCAAGCTCGTCGTAATCGATGACTAGGGTTACAAACATTTGACCGCCCTCCCCCGGAGTTAAAATCCTATTACCAGTATTGATGGTCTTTAATATAGTGCTATCCGCATCAAAAATATCGATGACTACAGGTCCTGCATACGTCTCACATCCTCGATTAAGGAGATTGACTACGATTTCTCGCTCGTCGTCGAAGCAATCCAAATCCTCTAAAATGATCCCATCGATTTCAATCACATGAGGAGCCTGTAAATAAAAAGCAGTTTGTGAACCGCTGTTATTATCCAAGTCTATGTCATTGTCAATATCGACGGTTACTGTTGCCAAATACTCACCTGGAACGAGGTTGATTGGAAACAAGACATTCAGGAAGTCTAGCTCTCCTCTCAGGAAATCCTCCTCAAATGTCCGCGTGACTACACTGGTCTCATTGTCAATTGTCGCAGTCAAAGTGTAGGAAGTTCCTGCAAGGACGTCATCGCCTCTGTTTGAGAGCACCACTATCAATTCTACGGAATCTGTTGGGTGGCAGTATCTAGGATCGCTAGAATTGAAGCTAAAAACGGCAAGATCCACACCTGATGGTGGTTCTGTGGTTCCCGAAGCAGGCAGTCCGATAGCCTTCCACGCTTCCTCAAAACTTTCGTAGGTATCAGAATTGATCCCGTAGGCTGACTCGACCAAAAGCATGCAGTTTGTAAATGCATCTTGATAGCCAGAACTCTCAGTGAGGTAATCGCGGTTAAGTTGAAAAGCAACATCGAAGGCAATGTCGAGACCTACAGGCTGCACATCAAAAGCAGTACCTAGGTCATTCATGCCGCTGCCACCTTCGATGAGTAAATAGAACCAATGTCCTAGCGGACCTGAATTTGTGTGTACACCCGCGCCGTCATTCCAAAATGCACCGCCAACTACTTTAGGTTTATTATAAAGATTTGGATCTTCCATCGAGCGGAAAGGTCTTGCGTACTCGCTATCAGCAAATCGGTTTCCCAATACCCAGTTGAATTGATCTGGCTGTTCGTACAGTTCTAAAGCCTTTCCATATATGTCACTCATTCCTTCGTTGAGCGCTCCTGATTGACCAGAATAGACCAAGTCGCTCGTGCGCTGGGTGATGCCGTGCGCAAACTCATGTCCAACAACATCTAGTGTAGTCAAAGGATCATAGTGGCAACTTCCACCACCAAAGGTCGCACGGCTGCCATTCCAGAAGGCGTTGACCAAATCTCTATCTCCATCCGAAACGCTGGAAACGAAAAACTCGCCTTCGCCATCTACACCAAGCCAGCTGAACTTGTCTTTGAGCAAATCATAAAAGCGCGAACTGCCATAAAACACATCATTAGCCATTCCGCCTTTATTACCTGAGCGCAGAGGAAAATCAACCGTTGTATTTGTGATCTCTCGACCCTGATCATTGAGCACAACTACACCTCGTGTTGAATCCACCAAGCGATAACCGTTGGTACCATTCTCTTCGACCATTACGTTTTGCGTACCGTAGTATCCTGTTTCCACCGTGCCCGGTACAGTCGCATGCGCAACCAAGGGTATGGAGGTGATCAGTTTTCCCGAAAGGGCGTCGATATACACAGCCCGACGTGCCGCACCTGGTCCAACTTCAATTTCGTAAGCCAGTAAAAGGCTTCCTGTATAGCTCGGATATTGACGATCCAAATAAACGAGTCGAGTTTCGTCTATGGTAGATCGCACGTCTGAAACAAGCTCCACGCGCAGTGGTCTTCCCGTAAAATCATTTTCTAGCGGATGCGCTTGCTGTCGCGCGCTCCATGCCGTGAAAGCAGAGATGGCTTTGCGGATGGCTTCATTTTCACTGATTCGAGGACTAGTCTCCAAGGCTTGTCGTGGATAGCTCTTTCCTGTGGCAAAGGATACCAAGCCCTGTTTTGCGTGCAGTACTATGGTCGCTCCAAGCACTGGAATGTCATCAAAATGCTGTTGAAATCTATGGTGTGAAAGTGCTTGTGGTGACGCACCTCCCGTAACAGTCCCCGCTATCCATGAACTGTGCGCATCCGTGCGAAGCGTTTTGGCGAAAGCTGGAAAAAAATCAGCGACAGCTACTTGCGTCTTAGGCTTTAAAACGATATGACCTTCCTCGTGCTGGAAGTCGAATTTGGCTACTTCAGACCTTGGTTTATCAGGCCCGTTCTTACTTGGGTCTGCGACTTGCGCTGACATCAATATGGGTAACAGAAGTATGAGCAGTATATTCAGGTAACGCATAAGCCGGGGGGGATTCAGGCAATAAGGTACACAACCCAGTGGTCTAGTTGAAGGACGTTTTGGCAAAAGCCCGCACTTCATGTCAATTGCCAGACAAAGCGGCCACAGCCTCAGCTACAATCTCCTCAATGGATTGGTCTATATCAATACGAATTGCGTCCTGGGGAGGTTCTAAGGTTTCCAACTGGGAGTCGAGCAAATGCGGCGGAAAAAAGTGGTCTTTGCGGGACTGTAAGCGATCCAAAAGGACTTCACGGCTTCCGTCTAAAAAGATGATATGGAGCTCGCCTTTCAGCGGTTTGCGAAGGGTGTCGCGGTATGCCTCTTTGAGTGCAGATGATCCCAGCACGGCTCCTTTTTGTGTTTCAGCCCCGCTATCACGTGGGCTTTCGGCCCCACTATCACGTGGGCCTTCGGCCCCGTTTTCACGTGGGCTTTCGGCCCCGCTATCACGTGGGCTTTCAGCCCCGCTTTCAGCTTTCGCCAAAACCTCACCCAAGGCTTCGAGCCAAGGCTGCCTATCCTCATCATTTAGGGGCTTTCCCGCTTCCATTTTAGCCACGTTGGCAGCGGGATGATAGTCATCGCCTTCAATGAAAGGAAGGTCAAAATGTTCGGCTATTTTTTTACCGATCGTGCTTTTGCCGCTGCCGCTGACGCCCATGGTGAGGATGTTCATATTTTAGGCCCTTTGAGGTGGTGTTTGGTTTTTGGTTCAGAACTGTCTGTTCGCCGTAGCTTCTTTAATATCTTCATGCTTGATACGACCTAGATATTTCGTAAGTGATAAGAACTGACAGCGTACGTCATAGAAATCGTCGAGCACAAATGTATCATGTTGCAGCTAGTGCAGTGCTACTGAAGCCTCTGGGTGATCCAAGAACAGAATCAAAAACTATCATCAAAAATCGAGAACACAAGTTCCTGTCAACCGTAGAACACTTTAGCCTTTTCGATTTGAATCGATCACAGAACTAGGGTATCTTTATCTAACATCGCACTTTCTCGATCTCATGGTTTCGAAAGGATTTACAGGCAAACTTCTCGACCGATACCTAGCCAGTGGCTGGTACCGAATGGGATCGCGCATGTTCACCTGTCGCTACAATTTCTACCCCTGGGGTTTTCTGACTACTGTTTGGACCAGACTACCGCTGGAAGGCCACAAGCCATCAAAACGGGTTAAAAAGTTGCTGCGTAAAAACGGCGAACGCTTCACCATTGAAGTTCATAAGGCGCGTGCTGAACTGGCTGAAGAACGTGTCTTTCACGCCTACACGCTAGAAAAGGATTACGACCTGCACGATACCGCTGCGTCCTATTTGCGCGCCGATCCTGATGCGCCATTTAATACTTGGCAGATCAGTGTGTTTGATGACGATAAGCTTGTAGCATTCTCTTATTTCGACCTCGGCTCAGAGACGGTGCAGAGCTTGTGCGGTTTTTTTGACCCTGCCTACAAGCACTTTTCGATGGGCTTGTATACGCTCGCCCTCGAAGTGGAGCAGTGCAAGGTTTGGGACCTGTCGTATCACTATTCGGGGTACCTCGTGCCAGGCAACGATATCTTCGAATACAAGCGTCGTGTCGGTGCACTTGAAGCGTTTGATGACCTTTCACAGCTTTGGTATCCCTTGGCTGAAATGGATGCGAGCGAACTTCCCGATGCGCACATGCGCAAGGCGATGAAGGAGTACGATGACCTGTTTTCGCAGCTCAACATGAGTTATTCTTTGCGCCTTCAACCGAAATATTATATCGGGGTTTCTCAGCAAAGTTTACAATGGCTACGTCGAGAACAATTGCCATTTTGTATCACAGAGACGCGTGCAAATCGTCGACCGTATTGGGCCTGTCACTTCTATAGTTTTAACTACAAAAGATATTTCTCGATTCTTTGTACGACGCACGCTTACGAAACAGAATCGGTAGGTCTCCCGAAAGCCCTCCTTGCAAAGGCTCATCCCGACCAGAGCTATGAGCATGTCGGGTCTGGGGTAGCGGTGCGTCTTCTTCACCAGAGTCAACAGCCATACACTGCTGCTGATCTAGAGCATGTGTGGCAGGCAGTGAGAGAAGCAAATCTTGAAGGCTAGCCATTCGGTTCTGCATGCTTTAGCTTGCACATCCCTTTCCGAGGGTGAAGGCTGAAGCCTGCAGAACCGAAGCGTATCACTCATTCTTCCATTTCATATAAACGCTGCAAAATTGGATACCGACGATCATCAGCTTCGGTTTCTGAACTCTGGGCATTGATAACCATCACGGGTGGGGTTTTGGCGGAGGCAGGAACGGCGTCCCACTCAGCTAAAGCCTCACCATTTGGATTTCCTTTCTTAATAAAGTTAGCGAAATAAGCTTTCATCGTTTCGGAAGTTTTCCGATCAGAATCATTCCACTCATAGGTTTTATGAATATCAAGATTACCTAATGCATATGGAATTTCCGCAGCATGCGGCGCTCCAATACCTGCTTCACCTAAACGTGGGTGAGTATAGTAATATCTAAAGGTTGGAGCTTTAATTTCATTGGCGTGCAAATCACTCCAGCGCCAGGTTGAATAACCCGTAAAATTATCGGATGCGAGCAGGGTAGCAGAGGCCACCGCCTCTTTGTCGGTGTTATGCGGCATGATGGCTAAAAGCTCTTTTGCAACAGGCGCCATACGCTCGTTTACTTGCGCGACAAAATTCCTGGCCGTCATGTCCTCACCAAGTAAAACCGCTGCCGGCATTTCTTGCGAATTCCAACCAACCAATAGCGGAACATTAGGAACGTCGCCAGCTTCATACACTTGGTCTACACTCGTTTCGGTGAGGTAACCATCAATGACGGTAGGAAAGCGGACCGTGTTACGCAAGTAGCGTGCGTACAAACTGTCAGCAGGAATCGCTCTTAATTCTTTCAAAGAAGTAGCTCCAATTCGCTCCACAAATTCAAGCCCAACCTGCTCTGCTTCTGCTAGGGAAGTAGGAGCCATTGTTGGTTTGATCGCAGCACCACTTTCTCCAATCGCACCTGCGACTAGTTTTCGCGAAAGCGGACTGGTCAAAACCGTACTAACTGATTTTGATCCTGCACTCTCGCCAGCTATCGTAATGTGCTTTGCATCACCTCCAAAAGCAGAGATGTTTTCACTCACCCATTGAAGGGCAGCTACCTGATCGAGGTGCGCATAATTACCGCTTGCCTTATACGAAGCTTCTGCGCTTAGCTCGGGATGAGCTAATAATCCAAAGACATTAAGACGGTAATTGGTAGTCACCACAACGATGCCTTCACGTGCCATACTCGCACCATCATAGCGTGTCTCTGATCCGTCGCCAGCAACCAATCCGCCACCGTAGAAGTAGAGCAGAACAGGCAAATCTTCGCCTCCTCCTTCGGGCGCCCACACGTTGAGATATAGACAATCTTCGGAGAATCCATCTGAGCGATACATCATATCACCCCAAACGTTATGCTGCATCGCGGCTGGCCCGAAAGCCTTCGTACTACGCACGCTATCCCATGCGACGACTGGTTGCGGAGCCTTCCAACGCAGGTCTCCAACCGGAGGCGCAGCAAAAGGAATTCCTAGCCATTTATGTACTCCGCTTTCGCTAAAACCAACTACCTCGCCACCTGTGACGCTGCGTTGAAGAGGAGCTTTCTCAGTCTTAGGTTCGCTAGCGGATGAACAAGCCATTTGTACGGCAATGAAAAGTAAGAGAAGTGTGCGCATTGAGGGAAGATAAGGCAATATTGTCAAGTTACCTTATTCGTGTCGTCAATGCGAAATGATAAGAGAAATGAATGGCTGGCGCGGCAATCCGACATGCCTTTAAACTCCACGTAAGAATCGTTCGAATGCCTTCGAGTCACCGCCCTGCGACTGCCAAGTAGTCGAACAGTAATAGCACAGAGTCAAACGCGGAGAAGATCAGCGTAGACTACAAGGTTGCCTGAGGAAAAATGTCAAGAGTATAAGGTGATTCCTTGACCCTGTGTGATACGTGAAAATCAAAAATCAACTATCAAAAATCAAAGCTCGCGCCCACATTCACATTGCGCGGAGGTGCAGCTTGAAAGTACCGATTCCCGAATTGCGGATTGATATCGTTGCCAAGCGAATAGACCTCGTCGAGCAAATTGTCACCCGCGACAAACACGTGGTATCCTTTTATATGAATGCCCACTTGAAGACGTAATAGCACGAATTCATCCGCGACCACATCACCAGCATCATCAAGAGGATTTTCAGATTCATATCGAAAGTTAAAATCTGAATAAATACCTTTCGGTAAATCTATATGAAGGAGTACATCTGCGGTGTGTTTCGGTAGTCCAGGCATTGGCCTTCCGGCAAAACTCACCCCATCCACTTCATAGTCGCGATACGTATAGGGTTGGTAGCTATAAGCGGGCGAAATATTAATGGCATCGGCCAATTGCCAATCGATAGCAAGTTCAGCACCCGGTTGGCGCGTGCGACCTGCATTTCGAAACAGCTGTACACCGCTTACGTCTTGGAAAGTGGTAATGGTTTGATTCAGACGAGCCAAGTAGGCATTTGCTCGAATCTCAATAGCATTTGAAGGTTTCCAGTTTCCAAAAATCTCGAAGGTGATGCCTTCCTCTGGCAGAAGTTCTCGGTTCAAGCCACCATCATTGGTGCGGAATTCTCGTAAGGTTGGATTAGACGAACCTCTCGCAGCGAGAACGGAAACTGCACCTTTAGAAAATTCTCTACTTAGGCTAATTCTTGGCGCCAAGAACAAATCGAAATCGCTACTCGCTGTACTTCTGGTACCGCCTCTTTCAAAACTTCTATCGACTGCATACCTCACCTTCTGGGCAGAGAGACCAGCATTTAATTGATAGCGACCTATAGCCAAGTTTCCAATCGTTTTACCTAATTCAGCATAGGCTACAAAGCGTTGGCTGCTAATTTCATCATTGAACTGTAGGTCTCCAGGGATGCCGCCGTTTGGATCAAACTGCCGCGAATCTCGAAATTGCTGTTGCGCTTCACCTCCAAACGCTAAGAAGGACTGACTTCCGAGCACAAGACTTCGTCGTATGACCGTTCGACCTCCAAACCCAAAATTGGTCTCTCGTTTATGGTTGATGTTGAAGGGATTGTCAAACCTGAAGCCCGTGAGATAACCTGTGCCGCGTATCGTCCACAAGTTTTTTTCTGCTTTAAATGTGGATCCAGCGAAAAGATTTTCATAGTCAATAGCGGCTCTACTTTGTACACTTCCGGGCCGAGATCCATAAGGGTCTTCATCGTATTGTTCGGGTGTCAAAGCTCCGGGGAGATTGTAGTCTAGACGAGTCGCAAGGGCATGTGTTTCTTGAGCGTAATTCCAGCCGTGCCACGGCTCAGTTCCGCCGTAGTTATAGAGGCTGATTTGTGCGGTGGTTCTGCGAAAGTTAGACCAGTCACGATGTCCGTTTGTGCTACGGTGGGCAACCCGCACTTGGAGCTTTGCTGCGGTGCTATCTCTAAGCGTGAATCTCCCATACCCAGCTTTCGTGTTGAATTCACCGAGCTGGCCGCCGACTTGGTTGGTCGCATCTGCCAAGGTTTTGAATTCAACTGTTCCTCCGAGGGGTGATCCAGACCTAAGACTATTCGGTCCTTTGGTTACTTTCGAGACATCTACATTGGTAAGGTCGATAAAATTTAAAGGCGTATCACCGCCCGGTTCAGTAAGCGGAATATCGTTCCAATACACTTGCACATCGCGTACACCAAATGGACTGCGACGAGCAGTATTTCGAATAGAGATTCGATAACTCCCGGGTGTGCGTTGTTCAAATCGCACTCCTGGAATTCTATTCATACCAGGCGTGAAGTCTTGAGCTGCAAATCGCCGTAGGACTTTAGCCTTGATGGTTTGGCTTGGGGTTGTAATCGACTGCTCGGGTTCAGGTTGAGCGCTTACGACAGCGGTCACCAATTCTTGCGGAGTCGAGGTGCTGTCAGTCTGCCCAGCCAGTTTTAGCGAAAGCAGAAGACAAGGAACAAGAAGTGACACGTACCTTAGCATTTGTGCAACCTAGCCAATCATGTGCAATAGTTGACTTTTCTGTCAACTAATTAAGGTCAAAAAGCTTAATTAAGATATGTTCGAACTCATCCACAACTCTAAAGAACTCGACGCAGCTATCGCGAAAAGCTACGAGAACCCGGTCGTCATATTCAAGCACTCCGCCACGTGCCCGTTTTCAGGAAAGGCGCAGGAGCAGGTAGCCAACGCTAAGCATGACTTAGAAATTTACGGTATCGTAGTGCAGTATGCCCCCGAACTCAAGCAAGAGATTGCTGACAAAACGGGGATCGAGCATTTAAGTCCACAGGCTATCGTACTCAAAAACGGCAAGCCAACATGGATGGGGTTTCGAAGTGAAATCAAGCAGTCGAAACTGATGGAGGAAGCTGGGAAGTAGTCCTCGGGTTCATTTCAGGGGGTGCGATTTTAGTGCGCGATATAGGGTGAAATGCGAGGTGAGTTGAACCGTAAGGTGGTGTGGATTGAACCGCAAAGCGACCTACGGTCTACGCAAAGGAGCAAAGTCTGAGACGCTCATTTGAAAACGCGTAGGCCTTCATAGCGCCAAAATTAACCACAGAGGGCGCAGAGTTCCACGGAGAAAAGGCGCACTTAAATGAATAGACTCCTTCCGACATCTAGTCAACGTCCCTATTGCATCCCACATCTCAAATCCCAGATCTCAAATCCGATATCCGAGATCCGATCCCGTGCATGGCAAGAGGACCCACGCGCTACGCGCGGGGCATCCAAGATCCAACCCCCTACTTCCAAACCCCTACCGGCCAAGCTTGCGCTCTACCCGCAGTCGTCACCATAAGGTAGTACATGCCCTTAGCCAATCCAGCAGTCGAAAATTCTACTTGGTGTGTTCCGTCGGCGCCGCTGAGGGCAAAACTCTTCATTGGTCGACCGAGTGGGTCAACCAACTGGGCAGTCGATGTTGCACCAAGACGTGTAGTGAAGGTGATACGGTAGAGATCAGAAACATTGAGTGGATTCACGTCATGCACCACGAGTAGCGCACGAGGCTGAGTCGTTCTTGCTCGACTTGAAATTGGACTCAAGGTCAAAGTCGCCTCATCGTCTTCACGAGCGACATTGCCACGGCCATTTCCAGGAGAAGAATCTACATCTCTATTTCCGCTTTGTGATGCTACTTCGACAAAAGCAGTAACATCAGCATCATCCGTTAAGGGGAAGAGTACAAGGTCCAACGTAACTGTTTGACCAGCAGCTACGGTACCTACGATCCACTCATTGAGCCATACATCAAAGCGCCCCGAACTTGGGTCGTTCGAAGTGTGCTTGAAGTCCTCTGGGAAGGGGAAAGCAACGGTCACATCAGTTGCTGTTTCTGTTCCTTTATTGGTCAAGGTTACTTGATAGGGGACGCGCTCATACTGCTCATAGCTATCGTCAGCACACGTAAGGCTAATCTCGAGGTCAACACCATTGCTGGTGCTTCCTCCGCCACCACCAGTATTGCCACCACCGCCAGTGCTTCCGCCGGCACCGTTGATGTCTACACTTGCTTCGTCATCTTCGGTCGCATTACCGTTGCTCGCATTGTCTGGGGTAGAGTCGCTATCAGCTTGGTCGGCCTCAGTTACTTGCGCGAAGGCTGTACGCTGATCCTCTGTGAGTGTAAATAGCGTCACTTCAAGTTCTATGGTTTCGCCGGCTGCGACATTACCGACTGTCCAGTTTCCTGTCCAATCAGAATAACGTCCACGGTCAACTTGATCGGTAGTGAAAGCATAATCGGCAGGCTTCGGGAAGGAGACGACGATGCCGCTCGCATTTTGATTGCCAACGTTGCTTAAGGTTAAGGTGAAGGTGACAAATTCATATTCATCAACCGTCGACACATCGCTGCGCATAGCTAATTCCAAGTCAACGCCAGACCCACCATTGCTGCCACCACCGGCAGATTCTGCTGTAAGGTTGAGGGTGTTACTGGTAAGGTTGTCGAGCCCTGAAAGGTCTGTTGCTACGCGAGAAGGCAGCGTTATGCTCATCGCACCAGCGCCATTGGGCTCTAGTGTCGCTGTGTAGCTGTCGCCACTTCCCATAAGGGTCAACACGGTTGCGTTATTGACGGCAAAATCGCTCCGAGAAAGCCCCGTTACATCCTCTGTCCAATCTATGCGAACGTCAAATTGATCACCAACAGTTACTTGGCTTACACCTGTGGTGAGCGTTGGGCGTGGAGCAAGGTTATTTGGTGTCACGCCGCCGTCTGCACCGAAGAAAACAGGCGTTTCTGTGAGGCGGATAGTCTCACCTGCGCGAGCGGTCGTTTCATTGCCTGAGTAAGAATGATCCCACTCGTAGCCAGTCAAAGTAGCATTGCCAACGACACTGCTTGGAAATTGGAAGTCTGCTCGTGCGTACTCTCGTTGGTCTTCGGTAGTCTCTGCCCACACTGCGTAAGTATAGTCTCCATTGTTTTGCCGAAAGGCGTAGGCTCGTACTCCAGCAGGAGCGTTGAGTGCCTGTGAGCGTGCCTCATCGTAATCTGTATCGGTAAGTAAATCTGATACTGTTTTATAGGCTTTACCGATCTCGTGAATACGTGCGCTACCGACTTGTGAATCTGGCAAATATTCGTACATGCCCATTGATTCGAACTCGAAATCAATCTCATCGATCGGTTCGCTATCTGAGATTTGGTAGACGTGCATCTGGTGCACTTTGTTGATTTTGAGTGCGATGAAGGCTTTCGAAATGAAGTTGATTTGTACATCTTCTCCTCCTAAGTTGCGATCACGAAAAGTCTCGCGAGGAAGATTAATTTCTGTACAGATATGTTCCTTTTTAGGATAGGTAATACCATCATACCCCCTGTTTTCGAGCACTTGCTGATATCCTCCAAGGCGACGATTAATAATTCCATCAGCTGCGCCATCACTGTGCCTTTCGGCAAAACCTGAAGCACTAAAAAATACTGACCCATCTAGGTGAGGGTAGGTATGGAATCCCAAAACATCAAAGTAGGCTCCTCCTCCATTTGGATACTCAGGGGTAACACGACCTTCTGTAGGCTCATCGGTATTTCGCAAAACAGCATCAAGAAAACTTTGGGAGCCGACGCCTGCAAGAACTACGTAGTCATCTGGCGCGACTGTTTTAATGATATCGTAAGCAACACGAAGCGTACGCACAAAATGCTCGATGGGAGCATGGATAGAGTAATCGCATGGATCAGGATCGTTCACCCACCAAGAGCCTGGATAGTCTGGAGTCCCCCAGAATACTTGGCTGTCGTCTCCTTTATACAAGCCGGGCTCATTCCAGATTTCCCAGAAGCGCACCTCATCTTTGTATTCGACGACCGTATTGTAGACATACTCAGCCCACTTGTTGTCATCGTCGTAAGGTGTGCCATTTGCGCCTCCATCCCAGATTGGCTCATAGATGCCTTCAAAAAGCTCATTCCACTTATCGGTAGTTGAACAGTGGCGGTCACTCCATGCGCGATTGGCATCTGAAGGAAATCCGATTATCGCGGTCAGCTCGGTCATTCCACGATCTTCAAAATAAAGGAAGTCATCCTTGCTTACATCGGTGCCGAAGCGGTCGAGCACCGTGTCAAAAAGACCTGGCCGCGAACTACGAGCCCCAATACCGATGATCCCCTCATCAGGATTACCCGCCGCGATATCAGCTTGATCAAAATTATCCCAAGGCGGCAGATAGCGTAGATTAATTCCAGGAAGGAATCGTCCAGTGTAGGGCGTTACTTGATCGTTGGCTGTGTAATTAACTTGCGCCAAGGCGGTTTGCGGTACCAGTTGGAGGAATGCAAAGACGCCAATCGTTAGGCATACAACGACTGTTCTTTGCAGGAGTGCGGTGTAGTTCATGGGTGTTACTAAAGGATGATATTCAATGACTTTTTCTGCCATTTTGATTGTTCATCCTAAAGATGGTCTACATTGACGATATATTTGTAGCCCAAATAGAGTAGTGGAAAAACAGGGTATTTTCCACTTTTGGGCACTCTAACCTCAACATATCTCCATAAAAGCACTTGTGTTTCGACAAGAATATCAGCCGAATACCTCGTCACCTATATGTACTGACGCAACGTGTCGCGCTGATTAGTACGCCGCAGAAGGTTGCGGTCGAAACAGGCGTGCGAAGCCTGTAAGTCATATAACAAACGAGTTACGGGTCAAACTTCTAGGTGTTTTCAAAGTACTGTAGGACAGTATGCTGATGAAAAATCAACACAGTTGAAAAAATCTCCTACCCGCAAGAAGGGAATACCTGACTAGCCTAAAGTCTTATTCACGATTTTTCGCAGGCTATTCACCTGACCGAAAATGACTAAAACCATACTTATTGGCAGAAGCCAGTAGCTTTTATCCTGATAGGTATGAAAAATAAAATGCCCCAATATTAATAAGACACTTGCGATAATGATGATGAAGTGAATGCTGCCTTTGATTTTCAAACTGATTTATTTTTTGACCTTACTTAGTCCATTAGGAACAATGAACAAATTAGGATCTGTGCTTTTTCGCTCGACTGAGATGGCTTCAAAGGTAACGTACATATATTTAAAATCCTCATCCCAACGAAGAAAACGAGATTTGCTTTTGGCGAAAAGTTTGTCATGATGGCCAGCTTTACGCTTTGTATACGCATGTTCTGGTATGTACTCATCACCACTGTAGTATAAGGTCTGACGGCTTTTGTCACCCGTAAAAATATCGGTGGTGACGAGATAAATTGATGCACAAACTTTATTTAAAATAGATGCCGTATCCGCTGCAATAAGCGTGTCTAAGCGACTAATTGTGTCGGAACTACTCGTGTAGAATATCGAATTTACCCCATTCCACTTGGTATATTCTTCGTTATTTATCTTGTTATAAATCGAAAAATCTAGTCCTAGCTCTCCAGTATTTTGATATTCTCTGCGTTCACTTCCATTTTTATGATAATAAATAGTGAGTGTGTCGCCATATTTCTGAGTGAAAAACTTATTGTTTGGATGGTCGGGTTGTTTCAATTCCGTCTTGACCACATACGTTATAATCCCTTCAAATGGCTGCTGTCTTTGCGCGACTGCAGAATAGATCGTGACAAAAAGAAAGAGTAAAAAAAGGTGCAGCCGCATGTTACAAAAGTAGCGGATTTCAAAATGCAATGTGCACGCTACTCGCTACGCTGTCGTTCGGGAATGCTGGTCCGCAGGAAACTACATGCGTAGCCGATGACACAGGACTTTCCTCGCTACACTGTTGATCTCCTGCGAACTGATCTTTCTGCAGGATAAAGTCGTGCTAGCACATTATCAATTGACAATTATCAACTAGCAATTAAACAACCGTCATCGTATCAAGCACCGAAAATCTGCAAAACAACTCCTCGGAAAACCAGCCCTTCTTTCTCGCCATTCCTACAACTGCGCCGTGGTACTTGCTCTTGTAGGCGTAATCCTCCATCGCCTTACCAGATGTCCAATGGCTTAGAGTTACCTGTTGGATAAGGGGAATTTCTCCTACACCTACAGAAAAGAGGCGCTCGGGGTATTCGTGAATGCTTTCCGCCACATTATGTACCCGCTTCCAAAAGGCGGGCACGTGCTTATTTTTGACGCGCGCTCGGGTAAGTACTGCCGTCTCTAATTCGCGATCGTAGCTACCCGAAGTACGAAAAGGTTCGACACCGTCCCACAATCCGTGAGAAGCCAAAGGACGTAGAAAGAAGGTTTTGGCGGAAGCTGAATGCTCTGTGTACGCTTTCCAGAGGCCTGAATCAAGCGCAGCTTTTGCCGTCCTTTCATCTGGAAAAGCAGCGAGTAAGGCATATCCTCCCCAGTTGGGCCAAATACTGAAACCGTTGCCGCTTCCAGATCCCATCACCCGCAACCACTCCATCTGTTCAGGTAGCCCGTATTTATCCACTCCAAGACCCATGTTCTGGAAGGCGAACCACTTGTTGCGCAGGGTATCGAACTCGAAGTAGGTAAATAATATGGTTTGAGACATGGCCGTAAGATCGCAATACTATGGATAAAGGTGGGGTCAGCAGAATGTCATGTGGGCAGGTGTGTAAAACGCAGAAAACTTTGGAAACTTTGAACATTAGTTAAGTTTCCAGCGTATTTACAGCATACATTTGCGACGCCGATGAGTCAAAAACCAACTAATAAAGACACCCAACACGCAGTGCGCGATGAGATCGTCGAACTAGCATGCAAACGATTTGGGGTCTATGGCTTCAAGTCAGTGACCATGGATGACCTCGCGCGAGACCTGGGCATGTCTAAGAAAACGCTCTATGAGGTGGTTGGGAATAAGCAAACGCTCATAGATATGGTCATTGATTCAGACATGAAATCTGATGATCAGGCATTTTTGCAAGCCAGAGAAAATGCCAGCGATGCCATTGAAGCGATGCTCGAAATTGCCAAGCACTTCACGCAGAGCATGCGCGAATCCAATCCGGCTAGCCTCTACGATCTGCATAAGTACTATCGTAAAAGTTGGGAACGTCTCGACAGACATCACAACGAGAAAGTGGTCATGCACGTCCGCGATAACCTGAGCCGTGGGCAAAAGGAAGGCTTGTATCGCACAGACTTACATTTAGATCTGATTTCTCAAATTTTTGTCAGCGCTCCACAGGCCATGATGGATCCTAGTCGCATCAAGATTGGGCAAGAGGAGTGGAACAACCTTGCCAACCAGTTCATTCTCTATCATTTGCTCGGCGTCTGCTCACCAGCAGGCCGAGAGCTACTCTCTACTTATCTCGAACGTTCAACGAACGCCTAGTTATGCTTTCGCTAAAACATATCCTGACGCTAAGTCTTACACTCCTTTTTGGGTTCATTGCTTGTATTACTGCCTACGGGCAAGAGCAGTCATTCACTATGGAGGAGGCTTTTGCGTATGCTGAAATTCACGCCGGTGAGGTACGAATGGTTCAAGCCGACCTCGCAGAAGCAGAGGCTCAAATCAAAGAGACGACTTCAATAGGTATTCCGAAGGTTAATGGCTCTATTGAATACCAGCACTTTCCGCAGATACCTCAGACTCTTTTTCCAAACTTCGTTACGCCCAGTGTCTTCGACGTTTTAGCCAGTGAGAGGTTGGTAAATGATATGGGTCAAGTGGTCCAAAACCCAAACCTACCGATTGAGTTTATCCCCTTACGTTTTGGCTTAAAAAACAACCTGACGGCTGGTGTTGATGCTTCAGCATTACTTTTTGATGCGACCTTCTTTATTGCACTTAAAGGGGCAAGACTCTACAGGAACCTCGCTGTCAAAAATGTAGACCAGACTAAATATCAAACGCGTAGTAAAGTCGCAAAGGCATACCTCGCTACCTTGATCGCACAGCGAAACTTAGAGACCTTGCAAAAAAACGTCGATAATCTCGAGGTTACGCTAAATGAAACGACGGTTCTATACAACGAGGGATTTGCTGAAAAGCTAAGTGTAGATCGTCTGCAATTGGCACGCAACAACCTCGCCGCACAACGCGAGTCTATTCTGCAGGTCATTGAGATTAGCGAGAATGTACTCAAGTTCCAAATGGGATATCCAATCAGTGAATCCTTGGCGCTTAGTACTACACTTGAAGAAGCATTGGGCACCGCGCGGGTCGAGGAGCTTACTGGGCTGGAGAATTTTTCGCCGAGTCAGCGTCCTGAGTATGCAACACTGCAAATCTCTGACAGCTTAAATCAAATTGATTTGAAGCGCATTAAAGCTGGATATTATCCAAGTCTTGTCGCTTTTGGTAGACATAGTCAGCAATTTCAGCGGGACAACTTATTTGATTCTGATGAGAGCCCTCGCTTACCGACTACGGTGGTAGGGGTTACCCTTAATGTTCCGATTTTCGATGGCTTTAGTAAGCGCGCAGAGAAGGAAAGAGCTTTAGCTCGCACGGAGAAGACCCGTGTTCAGATCGAAGCTTTTGAGCAAAGCGCCCGACTCGCATTGGTCAACGCCGAGGCTTCTGTGCGCAATGCTCGACTCAATGTCGAATTAAGAGAGAGCTCTATCGCACTTGCCGAAGAAATCTATCGCGTTGCTCAAATCAAATTTCGCGAGGGGGTAGGCTCAAGCTTGGAAGTCAACTCCGCCCAATCAGAATTGTACCAAGCACAAGACTCACTTACCAGCGCTTTGTACGATCTCGCCACAGCCTATGTCGATTATGAAGACGCTCTTGGTGAACTCTAATTTTTAATTTCTCCCTTTCGGGAAAACCTAAGCTACCAACCCTGCGGAACCTTCCGCCTTAAGACTACATTTTATGAAATCTTTACTTACTCAACTGCTCATCGGTTCGTTGCTACTCGCAACGTTGTCGGCCTGTGGTGGTGAAGAGGAATTCAAGGTTCCTGAAGACCGCGAAGAACAACTGGCGATGCTTGATGCAAAAAAGCGCGAAATCCGTGAAATCAAAACACAGATCGCTGAACTCGAACGTGCCGCTGGTGAGGATACCAAAGCGGTGGATACGCGTCTGGTCAAAGCCAAGACGCTCGAGGCCATTGACTTTAAACGTGAGGTTGAACTTCAAGCTGTCGTTGAAAGCGACGAGACGGCAATAGTTACCGTTGAGGTGCCCGGACGTGTCACGTCTGTGCTCGTCGAGGATGGTCAGTACGTGAAGAAAGGACAGACCGTTGTACGGATAGATCTTGAATCTGTCAATGTCCAAAAAGCTGAGTTGGCGACTAATCTTAGTCTGGCAAAGGATATCCTCTCTCGTCAAGAGAGACTGCGTGCTCAAAATATCGGCACAGAACTTCAATACCTCGAAGCTAAAAATGCTGTCGACCGTCTCGAAAACTCTCTTCAACAGCTCGACCTCAACCTAGCGAAGTCAGCCATTAAAGCTCCTATCTCTGGAACGGTTGAACAGAAAATGGTGAACGCAGGAGAATTTGCTGCTCCAGGAATGCCACTCATGCAAATCTTAGATGCGGCGACAGTTAAAGTTGTTGCCGATGTTCCAGAAAGCTATCTGCGCTCGGTGAAGAAAGGTCAGAAGGTTCGCGTTGAGTTTCCAAACATAGATGTAAGTCGAGAGGCGAAGGTCAGCGATATCGGACGAACGATCGACGCTGCGAACCGGACCTTCCGCGTAGAGCTCGATCTCAACAATCGTGATCGTTTATTGAAGCCTAACATGCTCGCTTCTGTATACCTCGTGGACTACCAAAACGATGATGTAATCGTAGCGGGAAGTGAGACAATTCTTGAAGAAATTGATGGACGTGAATACGTTTACCTCGCCAAGCCAATGGAAGGCGAAAATGGAGTCTACACTGCGACAAAAGCTTATGTCGAAACCGGAGAAAACGATGCAATCAATCGTGAACTTAAGAGCGGTGTTAGCCCTGGTGATATTCTCGTGACCGAAGGTATGCGTTCACTCACAAACGGTGAAGCAATTACACTTCAACTAGAAAAACCAGTCGCCGCAATGAGCGATAACTAGTCTCCTACTTTTTTATTCTTTCCGTCTCGTCTAGTAGTTTAACATGGCAGATATTAACCAACCCACTCAGCAACCAGAAGAACCGAAACGCCGGTTTGGGATTACAGAGGTAGCCGTTAGTAACGGTACTAGTGTTTTCCTTTTGACGTTGATGATCATGATCTTTGGTTTGGGTGCATACAGCACTATCCCAAAGGAGCAATTTCCAGAGGTAAGTCTACCAACGATTTTCATTAATACGCCTTATCCTGGCAACTCAGCCGAAGAGATTGAAAACCTCGTAACTCGACCTATCGAACGCGAACTCCAAGGAGTGACTGGAATCGATAACATTACGAGTTCAAGTGTGCAGGATTTCTCTGTGGTAATTGCAGAATTCGGTTCAGATGAAGACATCACAGAAGCCAAGCGTAGAATTAAGGATGCCGTAGATAAAGCAAAGAGTGAGCTACCAAATGACCTGCCCTCGGATCCATTGGTTCAGGACATCAACTTCGCTGAGATACCAATCGTAACCGTCAATGTAGCGGGAGACTTCCCCAACGACGTGCTGCTAGATTATGCTGAGGTCCTTGAAGAAGCAATAGAAGGCATCGATGAAATCGCTCGTGCAGAAGTACAAGGTGCTCAAGAAAGACAGGTCCGAATAGACCTTGACTTGCCCAAGATGCAAAGTCTGCAGGTCAGCTTTACAGACGTTGCTCAAGCCATCCAATCAGAAAACCTAACGGTGTCTGGAGGAGAGGTTGTGACGAACGATTTCCGCCGAGGTATCCGAGTGGTAGGTGAATTTGAGAATGTCAGAGAGCTTGAAAACCTTATCGTTAAGGCTGAAAATCAACGATCAATTTACCTTCGAGACATAGGTAAAGCAACCTACGGATTCGAGGATCCGACATCTATTTCCAGAGTTGATGGTCTTCCCGTAATTAGTCTCAACGTGATTAAGCGCCAGGGACAAAATTTGCTTTCTGCTTCCGATAAAATAAAAGAGGAAATTGCTGAAGCGAAAAAAGTGCTCCCCGAATCACTCGAAGTTTCGCTGTTCAACGACTTGAGTGTAGCTACCCGAGAACAGGTGAGTAATCTCGAAAACTCAATCATTTCAGGGGTAATACTCGTGGTACTTGTACTGCTCTTTTTCCTAGGACTAAAAAATGCGAGTTTCGTAGGATTAGCCATTCCACTTTCAATTCTTCTTGGCGTATTGGTTTTGGATATTACGGGGACGACCATGAACGTCGTGGTACTCTTTAGCCTCATTCTGGCCCTCGGACTTCTAGTCGATAATGGTATTGTGGTCATTGAGAACATCTATCGTTACATGCAAGAGGGTTACTCCTCAGGAGAGGCAGCCAGGCTTGGTACTGGTGAGGTCGCCGTGCCGATTATCGTATCGACGCTGACAACGCTCGCTGCTTTCGTTCCACTTGCTTTTTGGCCAGGGCTGGTAGGAGAATTCTTCAAATACATGCCGATCACTTTGATCATTGTATTGACTTCAAGTCTCTTTGTGGCTTTGGTGATTAATCCAGTGTTTACGGCAACCTTCATGAGCGTTGATGAAGCAGCACAGTCCAAGGAAGCGAGGCGTAAAAAGGTTCGCAACAACCTTATTGTTAGTGCCATCTTCTTGATCTTAGCCGTCGTCTTTCACTTCGTCAGTGCAGGAGCCGAAGGTGGAGTAGGTGCTGAAGCCTATGCTGCAGGGCCTGGGCGACCATTTATGATTGGTCGAAACTTGGCGGCAATTGCGCTACTTATCAATCTTGGTTATTTCTGGATTTTACGACCTCTAAGTTTTGGCTTTCAAAATACTTTCCTTCCATGGTTGGAGCGCGTCTATGATGGCTTTGTAGGTTGGGCATTGAAGTATGCGTATGTGGTGTTTAGTGGCACAGTCGTAGCTCTGATAGGTTCGTTCATTCTCTTTGGCGCGAATCCTCCTCCGACCGAATTCTTCCCTACAGCCGATCCATTATATGTCAACATTTTCGTTGACCTTCCACTAGGATCCGACATTAGAGCGAGTGACAGACTTGTGAGTCAAATCGAAGGCAAACTTCAAGCTGCGCTCAAACCATACGGAGGCATTGTCGAGAACGTTCTCGCTCAAATAGGAGAAAATACAGCCGATCCATCAGGTCCGCCAGAGCCTGGTTTCTCTCCTAATAAAGCGCGTATCTCCGTAGCCTTCGTTCCAAGTGCAGATCGAGGAGAACTTTCTACGCGCGATGCGATGGCTGACATCCGAGAAGCAGTAGGGGAGTACCCTGGTGTACAGATTGTTGTCGATAAAAACGCCGACGGTCCGCCAACAGGGAAAGCCATCAACTTAGAAATTCGTGGAGATGATATTGATCAATTGATACCACTCGCGCAAGACGTTATCAACTACTTTAATGCGGAAGATATCCGTGGTATAGAGGAACTGCAGACCGACGTTCAGCTGGGTAAACCAGAGCTTATCGTCAATGTAGATCGTGATGCGGCGCGCCGCTATGGCATCAGCACCTACGATATTGCTACGGCTTTGCGCACCAGTGTTTATGGTAATGAAGTGAGTCAATTCAAAGTAGGAGAAGATGAGTATCCAATTTTCGTACGATTAGACACGATCTACCGAGATAACATTACCGCGCTTCTCAATCAGCCAATCACGTTTAGAAATCCAGCCAATGGTCGTATTGCGCAAGTACCAATCAACGCTGTATCAAGTACGGACTATTCGAGTACCTATACGTCGATAAAGCGGAAGGATTTGAAGCGTGTCATTACTATCTATTCAAATGTGACAGAAGGCGCAAATGCAAACCAAATTAACGATGACTTGAAGCAATTGATGGCAGCCTATAAAATGCCTGAAGGAATTACCTATGAGTTCACTGGTGAACAAGAGCAACAGGCGAAGGATATCGCTTTCTTGGCCAATGCCTTCCTCTTGGCAGTCTTTGCAATTTTGATCATCCTCGTAGCACAGTTTAATTCACTCTCTGCTCCAATCATCATTGGACTAAGTATCCTCTTCTCTTTAATTGGAGTACTACTTGGCTATGTCTTTACTGGCCAAACGTTCTCTTTCGCAATGTCCTCTATCGGTGTCATTTCTCTTGCAGGGGTGGTTGTAAATAATGCTATCGTATTGATGGACTATATCAACCTTAAGATTAAAGAGCAACGGAAGTTGTTTAACGTTTCCGATGAAGAGCGACTGCCTACTTCTGAAATCGTGAATGCCGTAAAATTTGCAGGAAAGACTCGTTTGCGCCCAGTACTGCTTACGGCGATTACGACTGTTCTAGGTTTGATACCACTTGCGATTGGACTGAACATCAACTTTTTCACGCTAGTAAGTGATCTCGACCCTCAATACTTCTTGGGAGGTGACAATACTGCATTCTGGGGTCCAATGGCGTGGACGGTGGTTTACGGACTAAGCTTTGCAACCTTCCTGACCCTAATCGTTGTTCCTGTGATGTTCCTCCTTTTCTACAAATTCGAACTTTTTGTCAAACGTTTGACGGGGAAAGACAAACCAGAAGCATCGCTTCACGGTGGTGAAACGTTGGAGAAAAGCTTGGTCTCGTAATAATCTTTCTCTTTCGCCACCACTGCTCACAGTTCTCCGCGTCCCGCTTTCAAACAACTTAAACAAGCGTCCCCCTGCACATTGTAGACCAACATCATCGCTCATGACCCAGACCACATCTTTCGCAACTTCATTTGTTTCTCCATCTCGCAACCTTAGCCCAACACTTAAGCGTGCAGCTTATGTAGAGCTCCGGGCAGCTGCTCAGGCTACCCTTGCGGGAGTAACAGATCGCGTTGTTAAGCAGACGACGCTAGCCTGTCTCATAAAAATGTATTTACCCTATGCATACTGGGCTGGGTTTTATGATCTCAAAGACGGGATGCTCAAAGTCGGGCCATATCAAGGAACGCTCGGTTGTTTAACGATCGATCTAGGTCGTGGTGTTTGTGGCAGAGTTGCAGCTTCAGGAGAGACCATTATAGAAAAAGACGTGCATGCCTTAGCACAAGGAACTGACCATATCGCCTGTGATCCAAACTCAGTTTCAGAGATCGTTGTCCCTTGTTTTACGTCTAGCGGAGCTGCAAGTGGGGGAGAAGGCAACACTGTTGGACGTGAGCTCATCGCGGTGCTTGATATTGATAGTACAGAGGTGGCCAGCTTCGATGAGATTGATCAGGTGGAACTAGAAGCTCTACTCCTCGAGGTCTTCGGCTAACGATTTGGCTCTGCAGCCTGCAGCGTTGTCCTTGCGTCGTGGTCTTGTTTTGCTGGGGTCATCCTACGCCATTGTCTCTACGTCGCGATTTGGTCCAGCAGGCTTCAGCCTGCAACAAAGTCCTCCGATCCTCACTTCTTGGTGAACACATTCAAAATGTTACCCGTCAAAATAAGGAGCATACCTAAGAGTGCGTAAAGTCCATAGGTCTCATGTAGAAAGAAGAAGGACAAGCCCAACAGGAACACGGCTTCTAAATATTTAAGAGGCATCACCTTACTCGCCACTTCAATTTGCATTGCGATAGTCATAAAGACTTGACCGACGAATCCCACCAAGCCGATAGCTATAAATGGAATAATGTCTTCTTGTGCAGGAGTGTGATATGCGCCTTCTGTAAAAAGCATTCCCAAAATTCCTAGCAGGCCTGCTGTACCTGTGAAGTAAGTCACGATAACGAGCGGATGCTCCGTCTTGCCAATGTATCGTACGATAAAGAGCGTCATTCCGCCTAGAACAGCTGATACAAGGATAAGGCCCAGTCCATATCCGCCGAAGCGTCCATCAAAGCCTTTCAGAAGCATGACTCCAATAAAAGCCATTAGAAAGAACAACCACTGAATGGGTTTTACTCGCTCTTTGAGGAACCACATCGCGAAGACGATTCCGAAAAGCGGCATGAGATATCGGATGGTGACGGCCGCAGTTATCGGAACATGCTCGATGGCCAAAAAGAACAGCAGTAAGGAACCTCCACCAGTGAGACCACGGGCGATTAGCAACTTGGGACGATTCCCTATAGGTGATATGCCTTTGTACAAGAGGTAGCACAGTGCGAGTACCCATGTACCCAGCGCTCTAAAAAAGGTAAGCTGATAGCCTCCATAATGCGACAGCTGCTTTGCTAGCAAATACATGACGGCAAAGGCCATCGAGCTTATCAACATGTACACAGCCGCGCGAGGATTCATAGTTCAACTTCAGGGCGAAGATGCACGAAAGCTGTAACTCAAAACATATTCAATAAACCACCATGTCTGGCACGGATCTTGCAATTATATAAATGTAGCACATTTGTATACACCTCATAGCTAATTTATTTGGCATAGAGATTGATCTAATGTGTTCGACGGCCAATTGCTGCACGGCGGCTCTTGGCCCTCTTAAAACGAGTGTTTGTTCATAGTTTTTGTTTTACCGTTCCCCGACACTACGTCGGGGAATTTTTTTTGCCCTAAACCAACATGAAATACCTGTTTTCTCAGTACTTCAGCCACTGAGAATACACCAATACAAGTATTCTATCTCGAAATCAAGCTTGTGGCCTGATTTTTATTACATATAAGTCGATGGTTTCTAATGAAATAAATGTCTCAGGAAAAAAAAGAAGGCTCCGGTTCATGGAGCCCTCTGCTGGAACTGAAGAATTCACCAGCTTTTTTAGAGAAGGGGCAATACGTTTCCTTCTGCCAACGACGACCATCTTTGCGGCAACCTACATTGTGATTTCTACCTCAATAGGGATACACGTAAGCGCGTTATCTTTCATTTTAGTGTCCGTGTGTGGAGCGACGTACGGCCTATCCCTATTAGGTTTCAAGAAATTTGCACTGCGTCTTTTTATCGGTGGTGGTTTTTTACTTGTGTGGGCTTTAAATTATCCAATTCTCGCAAAACCTAACGGATTTGCTACAGGCGGAGCTTACCTGTTTTGCCTTTATCCGATCACGTGGTGGATGTGTTTTGCCGAAAGGAAAAGCAGGATGGCGATGCTTGCGGCGACCATCCTTGCACTCTTCTCAATTGCCTTTGCAGGGCAGCCTGAAGAATCCCTTGTCCAAGTACCACACGGAATACTTCTCCTTGGACTGGTCCGGTCATTATTTATTCTTGCTATCACAATGGGTATGGGACATGCCATTGAGGTTTCAATAAAAAGATACGGAGATCGCTGGCAAAATGGTCTAGCGCAGCAAAAGGCTTTGACACTTGCCATACAGAATCAAAAGCGAAACTTAGAAAGAGAGGCCAACGCTCACCAAAAAACACTTGTCCACCTTACTAGATCTGAAAATCGCTATCGTAAGTTGTTTGACAATGCATTTGACGGAATCGTGATTTATGATGGTAATAAGGATAAACCGATCGAAATCAACAGCACTTTCTGTAAAGTCCTAGGGTACACCAAGGAACAAATGTTTACCAGCGGACCGGTACAAATTAGTCCAGCTCATCAGGCCGACGGAACCTTAACCACAGAACATCGCGTTGTGATCAAAGAAAAGTTGGATGCAGGAGAAGACCTGCGGTATCCATGGCGACACGTTTCGCGATATGGAGCCATCATCGACTTCGAAATTTATACGTTCCGTATTCCTGGAGAAGATAATATCAGAGTGAGTGTGATGCGCGATGTGACGGTTCAGAATAGAACACAGCTCGCAGTCGAAGAAGCAAATAGAGAATTACGCACCTTCGCACACGCAGCAAGCCATGATCTTAAGGAGCCGTTACGTACCATGTCCAATTTTGCGAAATTGATTGATCGCAGGTACGCAGACAAGCTTGATGACAACGGTAGAGAATACATCAAGTATATCAATGATGCTGCTTCGCGTGGAACGACACTTGTTACTGACTTGCTACGGTTTGCAGAAGTTGGAACTGATCAGATTACAACCGAGATTGTTAGCTTGAATCAGGTTGCTGCCACTGTAAAACAGACGGTAAATGCTCGTCTAGAAGAGGAGGGAGCTACGCTCATCATCGACGATCTTCCAGAAGTAATCGCCACTCCAACATGGACGCAGCAACTACTTCAAAATCTAGTTTCTAACGCGCTTAAATTTAAGCGCGATGATGTAATACCTGAAGTTCATGTTTTCGCGAAAGCTGTAGACAGTTCTTACGAAATCCATGTGAAGGACAACGGCATAGGCATCGCAGAGGAGAATTTAGCTAAAGTATTTGGCGTCTTCGAGCGACTGAATTTGAGAGAAAAATTTGAAGGCAACGGTATAGGTCTTGCACTTTGCCAACGCATCATGAAAAAGCTCGGAGGCTCAATTCGAGTTGAATCAACTTTTGGTGTTGGCACAACTTTCATTCTGTCTTTCCCAATGCTTAGCCCTGAGCCAGCACAAGCAAATTGTCGAAAGGTCGAGGCATAATTTCGACTTGAGGTTTAATTAAAGTCTTGTTTGAGGCGAAGTCGAATCATCGGCTTAACTTTTCGCCATGATCAAGCCAAAGCGTCTCGGCAATGTGCTCCTTACATTGGGACTCCTTTTACCCTTTTCACTTCTAGCTCAATCAACGAATACGGTAGCTGTTGTATCTGCTCCAGTTGCTGTCCTGGTGGGCGTGATCTTGGTACTCGGCCTCATGCTTTTTATGCGTGTCCATGCGTTTTTGGCACTCTTAATTGCGGCATTGATGGTAAGCGTCCTGACCGTCGGCTTATCGAATTCGGTTGCTCCTGTACTACTGAGCTTTGGAGAAACCGCAGGTAAAATTGGAGTCGTCATTGCCCTTGCTGCGGTAATCGGAAAATGCTTGCTCGCCTCGGGAGCGGCAGATCGCATCGTCGGTGCGAATGTCTCGCTACTTGGAGAAAAGCGAGCCCCCGTAGGATTGATGGGCGGAGGATTTTTCCTCGCCATCCCAGTGTTTTTTGATACGGTTTTCTATTTGTTGGTCCCGCTTGCGCGAAAACTTCACAAGCGCACGGGGGCAGGATACGCCTTATGTCTCATGGCACTTGCAGGTGGAGCCGCTGCTGCACACGCACTCGTTCCACCCACTCCAGGACCTTTGCTCGTAGCCGATGCTTTTGGGGTAAGTATTGCTCAAGCCTTAGGATTTGGATTGTTGATTGCTATTCCCGGCTGCATCATTACCTATCAAGCGGCAAAGTGGCTAGACCTCAAAACGCCACTAATCATGAAGGCTATGCCTGGAGAAGATTTGGAGGAAGAAGCCGCAACTGTGAGCGGACCTCAAATGAATTTGCTCTTGGCGCTTGCTCCGATCATCATCCCGATTTTACTCATCGGTACCCGCGAAGCTTCTGGCGTTATCCTCGGAGATGCTGTAAAGCCCGCCTGGTTTTTAGTACTTACTTTTTTGGGTAATCCGAGCATTGCACTTTTTATTTCCGCACTCATTGGCTTAATGATGCTCTACAAAACCAAGGACATGACCTTCAAAGGTCTGTCGACGGAAGTAGAAGATTCCTTGCTTGGTGCAGGCGTCATCATTTTGATTACAGCCGCCGGTGGAGCATTTGGTGCGGCACTCAAAGCAACCGGTATAGCCAACGTGATTGCCGAAAGTATTGACCTGAGTACAGCGGCAAGTTTTACGGTTCTTCTTGGAGCCTTCGCCGTTGCTTCGATGCTGAAAATTGCCCAAGGTTCGAGTACGGTAGCCATGATCGTTGGCAGTGGTATGGTGGCCGCGGTTGTCAATTTAGAGACCTTGTCCTTCGCCCCCGTCTATCTGGCTCTCGCGGTAGGTTGTGGCAGTCTTGTCGGCTCGTGGATGAATGATTCGGGCTTCTGGATTTTTGCCAAGATGGGCGGCCTTACAGAAAAGGAAACGTTACGCACGTGGACACCACTCTTCGCAATTTTAGGGATTGCCGCTTTTGCGATGACGATTTTGCTGAGTACTGTATTTCCGATGCGTTGAGGGCCTGCGGCGCTTCTTCTAGAATTTTCTTGAATGTGCGTTTCGCTCTGCGGTCTCTGCTCTCTGCGCGTCTGCGTGAGCAGACAACTCTGCGATAAAAACCACATCACGATTTGCGCGTCTGGCCTTGCGATCCTTGCCCTTTGCGAAATGCCGCAGCCATGCCTTGCGATAAAAACCACCTTGCGATTATTGCGTCTTGTCCCGTGTGTAACACGTGGACCCACGCGCTGAGCGGGGCTCTGCGATCTCAGGCCTCTGCGCGTCTGTGTGAGCAGACAACTCTGCGATAAAACCACACTGCGAAGTAACCATCTAACCCCGCGTTTCTACCTCAACAAATCCAACAATCCGTCAATACGATCCAACTCCACATAACTATGATGATCTTCCGCCACAGCTTTTTCATGTTCCCATGTGGTATGGTAAGGAACATGAACCGCTTGAGCACCAACTTCAAGCACCGGTAAGATGTCCGATTTGAGTGAATTCCCGATCATCAAGATGTTCTCAGTAGGTGTATTAAGCCGATTAAAAACACGTGTATAGTTGTCGGGTTTTTTGTCGCTCACCACTTCGGTATGATGGAAATAGTCGAGCAGCCCACTTCGTTCAAGTTTGCGTTCTTGATCGAGGAGATCTCCCTTTGTGATCACAATTAACCTGTAGCGACCTTGCAAAGCCTTTAGAGTGTCGAGCACGCCAGGTAGCAATTCAATCGGCGCATTGAGCATACGCTTTGCGATAGATAGAATATGACTGACAATCTGTTGATCTACTTCTCCCGCCGAGACTTTCATCGCCACTTCAATCATGCTCAAGGCAAAACCTTTAATCCCATAGCCATAGGTGGGCAGGTTCTGCATTTCCATCGCATACATCTCCTTTAATATCTCGTGTTGCACTTCGTACGCTGAGAGTAGGGTAGCGATCTCCACTTCTGCATCTCGGAAAAACATCTCGTTGCCCCATAAAGTATCATCGGCATCGAAAGCTACAAGTTGAACGCGGGAGGCATCGAGCATGGGATTGGTTTTGGCGAAAGCTGTAAGCAAAAGAATCTCCAGCAAAACTAGAACAATCCAAATTGGGTACTCCCAACGCCACTTCACCTTACAGCCTACCTTTGGAGGTTACTAACCTTAGATTTCTCCGTAGTCGGATAACATTTTGGCCAAACAATCCTATTCACTATTCCCCTGGCTTGTCTACCTCAGCGTAGCAACGCTTTTGGCCTACCCTTTCTTAGCCTATGAATATCTGTTTGCCGCAGACCAATACGTGCATGGCTACAACGCATGTGTGTTAGAGGAAATGCGCGCCAATTCCGGATCATTTTATCACCAGTGGTTTCAGATGAACACCTTTCCAGAGCCCAACTGGGTTGGACACGGCATACTGTGGGTTTTGGCGAAAGCTGTACCCCTGTATGTCGCAGAAAAGGTCTTTGTAATCTTGCTCATACTTGGAAACGGATACGCCTTTTTAAGCGCGAAATCAGCATTAGTCCTACAGGTAGACGCTGAGTCTAAACAATCCGCCTGGCCTTGGAAAACTGCCGCGGCCTTATTGTCACTCATCTTCTTGTTTGGTGCCATTTGGCAACTTGGATTTGTGAACTACCTCATCGGTATGGTAGGTGTTATAGTAGGACTCACCCACACTTCCAGAATGCGATCTATGCGCTCCTTTGCCGTGATCGCTTGGGGACTCTTCACCTACTTTTGTCACCCCATTGCATTCCTATTTTTTATGGGAACATTCTCTTTGAGAGAACTGCTTCGTCGCGACTTACTATCTAAATATTTGTATCCGCTACGAGGCGATTGGGCTTTCTTTTTCAAGTCATTTGCGCTATGGTTTGGCTTACCGCTATTGTTACTAGTTGCTTACATCGCAACTCACTCAGAGATTAGCACCTTTCGCGGAGCATCTCCTTGGCGATTGTTGGGCCTAGCATATTATCACAACGATTTGGCATTGTTCGCTTTGGAAGAGATCCCCTATGCTAAAATTGCGATGTTTGCCACCGTCGCGATGACCCTCTGGGGGGTGTTCCTGCTTTGGAAAGACCAACGTTCCTTTTCGCTGGCTGCCGTTGGTGCGGGTGTGCTCTTAGGAGCTATCGTATTTTCTCCAGACTACTTCGCAGGGGGGGCACTAATCCATCAACGCTTACTTCCATTTTTGTTTGTCTGGGCACTTTGGTGTTCGGCGCATGCCTTCTCTTTGCACTCCATAAAAAGGGTCTTATTCACTCGTCGACTGGGATATGGGCTAGTCCTACTCGCAGTACTGGCCACGAGTGGACTCAATTATCAGCGAACCCAAGCCTTGCCAGCTATCGTCGACCTCCTTGATGAATTTCGCGAATTCACCAATGAGATCCCGAAGGGAACGGCAGTTCTACCCGTTTCTGCTACTGCAACAGGTGTGGTCAAAGGACAAGAGCTTTCGCTAAAACCAGTGCTTCACCACTACGCAGGTAATCTAGATTGTAGACGCAATGTGGTGCTACTAGATAATTACGAAGCCTACGTTGGTTATTTTCCTTTGCTCTGGAAAGATGGTAAAAATCCATTCTTAGCGCTCTCGACTGGACTTGAGCGGCATCCAGCATCTATTGAAATTTCTGGGGCTGAATGGTTGGGCAACAACGTCGATTACATTATGTCAATGGGGCAGCCGGTCGAGGCCTTCGAAGAAGGTACAGCTCAATGGCTGTTTTCAAATCTTCGAACTGGCAACCAACCAGATTACGAAACACTCACTTCGAGAAGAGGGAATTTCCACCTGGTAAAGGTCAATAAGGAGACCTTGGGAAGGGCCAGTTTTTAAATCTCAATTTTAAGACTACATAATTCCGCGTGCCTTGTATTTCTGGCGCGCTCGCATAAACTCCGAGGTGCTTAGCCCAAGATAGCTGGCGAGATGAGCTGTAGGAACTTGTAATTCAAGACCTGGGTAGGTCTGTAAAAAGCTCGCGTAAGTATCTGCTGGCTCTTTCCTTGCTCGACGTTGGTTTCTTTCCTTAACACGCAACGCAAGATCATTTAGATGCGCCCCGAGGAAAGTGGTCAACTCAGGGTAATTGGTCATCATGCGTTCGAAATCACTGAACGGCAGCTGGACGTAGGTCACCTCTGTGATGGCCTCCACGTACTCAAACAAGTTGCGAGGGGAATCTACATTAGGTAGCACAAAATCTTCGGCTCTGACGAAGTACTGAGTCACGTCTTTCCCATCATCCGTTTTCACGAAAACCCTAGCAATCCCAGAGATGATTAAGAGTAAGGATTGTTGATCTTGGTTGAGTGTCTGATCTTCTTGGGCGGTGCGAACACTTGTCAATCGCGTCAAGGCTAATCGACAGGCTTCACTGATTGGTGTGAGGTCTGATAGGCGGTCGAGAAATATGAGTTTTTCCATAAACGTAGCGGAGAGGGGGGGTGTGGAACGAAAGTAAGCCCGCTGGTTGGGTTTTAGCGTGTATTGCACTAAGAAGGGTAAACGCTACCTATATTTTAGGACATGAAAGCAGGTGGTTTTGGCTTTAAGCATGAAATATGTGATTTGCAAGGAATTTTACAGTCAAACACATTAAACTTTAGCTACCTGTATCTCGTCTAACTGAATGGACTAGTTTTGCAAGTAGCCCCTCAAACAGCCTCAAATGTTCAAGTTAATTCAGCTAAGCCTTCTAGTCTTTTTTATATTATTTTCTATAGAAGGAAGTGCACAGCGTCCAGGAGGGAGTCGAGGTGGGGGTGGACCTGCAATTACAGGTACGATTACGGGCAAAATCATTGATGATGCAACTGGAGCGCCCATTGAATTTGCCACGCTTGTCTTAAAGCAACTGCCTACTGCTGAATCCAATAGACCTAGTCGGCCAGGAGGAGGCCCTCGAGGTGCGGGAGCTCAATCGGACAGTACGCGACTAAAAATGATGAAGGCTCGTATGACTGAGCGCCTGGGGCGAGAACCATCAGCTGAAGAACTCGAAGCCGCGCAGGCTCGTTTTGCATCCGGAGGAGGAGGAAGGCCTGCACCGATTACGGAAGAAACACAAGTGGATGGAACAATTACAGATTTGGATGGAAACTTTCGATTTGAAGAAGTAAAGCTTGGCTCTTATGCTATCGAAGCCAGTTTCATTGGCTATGACAAGATTCGCATTGACAATATCGTCCTTACGGGGAAGCAACCTGATCGCGCCTTAGAGCGAATAACGCTTCTTCCTTCGGCAGCCCTGCTTCAAGAGGCAGTTGTTGTTGGTGAGGCAGAGCTTGTCGAAAATCGAATTGATAAGATTGTATACAATGCAAGTCAAGACGTCGTAAATCAGGGTGGCGACGGTGCCGATGTACTTCGGCGAGTACCACTGCTGTCGGTAGACCTTGACGGAAACGTATCGCTACGTGGTAGTGATCAAGTTCAGATCCTCATCAATGGCCGCCCATCGACCATGTTTGCAGGTTCTGTTGGAGAAGCGCTACAAGCAATGCCTTCAGATGAAATCGAAAAGGTTGAGGTGATAACTAGTCCTGGCGCCCGATACCAAGGGGAAGGCACAGCTGGTATCATTAATATCATCACCAAACGTGGAGGACTTAAAGGGCTCACAGGAAGTGTGAATACAAGTATTGGAACGCGTTCTAATAATTTTGGCGCAAATATTAACTATACAAAAGGACGATTCGGAATCAATGGAGGTATTGGCAGTAGATTTAATTGGAAGAGACCAACCACTACTTCGCTTCTTAGGATTGACACACTTGCAACGGGTAATCTTGCCGTGTTAGATCAATCCTCAGCAGGAGATTCGAACAGAGAGAGCCTCAACGCCAATATCGGTGCCTTTTATGACGTGAACGCATATAACAGCTTTACAACCTCTATACGGGTCCGTGGTAGAAACAGTAAGTCTGACCTCTTTCAAAGTAGTTTTTACAATAACCCAGATAACGGCGACTCAGAGATTTATACGCTCGATCGCGACAGCAGATCGCCTGGGGTGAATTTTGATTTCACGACAGATTACAAGCGTAAATTTGAGGGAGAAGACCACGAGCTGAATGTGGCTTTGCAAGTCGGCGGAAGTATTCGCAACTCCGATTACGAAGTGCTTACCAACATTACCGAAGGTGATCCTCCAGTAAACGATGAAATAGGATTGAACAGAGGTGGCGATTTCGAACTGATTGGACAAGTAGACTATCAACGTCCACTCAATGAGAAATTATTTTTCGAAACTGGGGTTCAAGCAATTCAACGCACAATTACCAGTGATTTCAGTTATGAAGATCGTTTCGATCCTAGCGATGAATTTGTACTCGATTTAGACAGGTCTAATGTTTTCGATTACAATCAAGACATATACGCTGGTTATGTATCCATGCGCACAACCCTTTCAGAAAAATTAAGTGCAATCACGGGTCTTCGCTATGAGCACACCCAAATCAACGGTTCTTTAGAAAGACCAGACCCCGGGCAAGAGCCATTCACTAATGACTATGGGAATCTTTTACCGAGTATTAACATCCAATATAAGCTCGACGAGAAGTCAAGTGTACGCGTCGGCTATACGCGCAGAATTCGTCGACCGAACTTGCGCTATATCAATCCATTCGTGCAAGCTAGTGACGCACGTAATGTCTCTACAGGTAATCCTGAGTTGTTGCCAGAACTCACAGACCAATATGAGATTGTAGGCAACACCCGAATTAAGAACGGCTTCTTGAATTTAAGTTTGTTTACCAAGCGGACCACTGACGAAATCACTTCTTTCATTAGTCGTGTGAACGATGTTCAGTTCACAGAGTTCTTGAATATTGGGTCACAAAATTCATACGGCGGAAACGTTTTCTTTAGCTACAAAGTCGGCGACATCATAAAACTTCGCGGAGGTTTCAACACAGAGTATGTGCAGTTGCGTGGTACTGGGGCTTTGCAAGGACTAGAGCGGAACGTTTGGCAGTATGACTTAAATGGCTCAGGTACTATTGAGTTGCCGAAAGACTTTGTGGTTGAGACGTTTGGTTTTTTCCGTGCTCCACGTCAAACACTACAAGGCGAGCGTGCAAGCTTCTCTATTTGGAGCATCGGCGCCCAAAAGAAATTACAGGATGATCGTTGGAGAGTTGGCGTTAGGATCATAGAGCCATTTTCTCGAAGTAAATCCTTCCCTAACGTCTTGAATGGAGATGGCGTATTCTCGAGTTCAAACTCAACAGTACTTTTCCGTTCTTTTGGAATAAACGTCCGCTACAAGTTTGGATCTCTAGAGGGCAACACCTCAAGACGGAGATCTAAGATCAACTCTAATGATGGCGGCGATGGCGGTGGTGGAGAGGGCGAATTTTAAGATGTGTTAGGCGACAGCGAACCTAAAGTTTACGCAGATCAGTTTAACTAGGTACTCGAACTCTCTAACCTGCGCTTAGCTTCGCCATATGATTCGCCTCACCAAGGACACTGATCACATCGTCACGCTTGAGCTTGACATGCGCGGAAGCGCAGAAAATCTACTCAATCACAAAATTGTAGATGCGTTTCAGCCCGTCATTTCACATTTAGAAGAAGAGAAGACAAAAGACACGCTACGCGGCATCATCATACGTTCCGCTAAACGTAGTTTCATGTCTGGCGGGGAACTCGAATACTTGCAAAGCAACGAAGGTCCGGCTGAAGTATTTACCCTCACTCAGCGCCTGAAAAAATTGCTTCGAGCATTGGAACGTCCTGGTGTTCCAGTGGTCGCTGCACTCAATGGATCGGCCTTAGGCATTGGATTCGAATTCGCATTGGCTTGTCACTATCGAATAGCGATAGACAATCCTAAGACGAAGTTTGGCTTACCAGAAATAAATCTCGGCCTCATGCCTGGTGCAGGCGCATGTATGCGCTTAATGTGGCTACTTGGAATTGAACGAGCTTACCCATTACTCACCAGCGGACAAAGCTTTGCCCCATCTGAAGCCATGGCGCAAGGGCTAATCGACGAGCTAGCAGAAAACGAGCAGTGTATGCTAGATGCCGCCCGTAAATACATCCTTTCAACCCCTGAAGGAAGCCGTGCTTGGGATAGGGGAGCCAGCATCCCAGGAGGAACAGCACGTGATAAAAAAGTGCGTCAATACATTGTTGGACAAGCTGCTGCACTTGCCAAAAATCATAAAACACATTTTCCTGCTTACGCGGCTATACTTAGTACGCTTTCTGAAGGCAGCAAGGTGGACTTCGATACGGGCTTACATCTTGAATCCCGTAAATACACCGAGCTGCTGTCAGACTCGACTGCTTACAATATGATCAACGCGTTTTGGTTCGAGCGGCGAGAGCTAAACGCGGGAGCTAATCGACCAAAAGGCTTTGGGAAGTTTAGGGTTCGCACAATAGGAATTGTTGGTGCAGGTCAAATGGGCTCAGGTATTGGTTATGCGTGTTCGCGTGCTGGACTAGGCGTAATCATCAAAGACGTGAGTCGAGCTATCGCCTTAAAAGGGAAGGAGCTCATAGCCGTCGAAGTAGAGCAAGAAGTAGCAAGAGGAACTCTTAGCAGAAAAGAAGCCGATCAACTGGTAGAGCGCATTTCTTTTTCGGAATCTTTCAAAGACTTCGAGCATTGTGATCTCGTGATTGAAGCTGTCTTTGAAAGTGAGAACGTAAAAAGTAAAGTCATCCGCGAAGTAGGACCGCACATCGATGAATATGCGCTGCTAGCGTCTAACACGATTTCTATTCCGATCTCTAAACTCGCGAAAGCTTCCTACCAGCCTTCTCAATTTGTTGGTTTGCACTTTTTCCCTCCGGCGCAGAGTGTTCCCTTGGTTGAAATTGTGCGAGGCGAAAAGACCTCAGACGAGACCATTGCTCGAGCATTCGACTTTGTTCGCTCCATTAAGAAAGTCCCTATTCTCGTGAAGGATGATTGGGGCTTTTATGTTGCCCGCGTGCAAAATACCTACATCCTCGAAGGCATCACCATGTTGCTGGAAGGGTATCCTCCTTCACTCATAGAGAACCTTGGGCAACAGCTAGGTATGCCTTCAGGACCGCTCATGCTCGCAGACCGAATTTCATTGCAAATTGTGATGAGCTACGAACAGCAAGCTGCCGACCATTACGGTAAAAAATACGTGCAACACCCTGCCGTAGAGGTACTTAGCTACATGTTGGAAGAGGGTAGAGCTGGACGAACGAAAGGCAAAGGTTTTTATGACTATGATACCGATCAGCCCACCTTATGGAGCGGTTTAGCAGATAGATTTAAGGTTACAAAAGTCGAATTTGATCGTACGCTGCTGGAGGAGAGATTGCTGTTTTCACAAGTGCTCGAGGCTGGCTGGTGTTTGCAGGAAGGAGTGATTTCGCTCGTTTCCGAAGCAAACCTTGGATCGATTTACGGTTGGGGTTTCCCTTCGAATTATGGAGGCGTAATTAACTTTGCAAAGCAATATCCTGCGGAAGATTTTTTAGCACGGACGGACGTTTTGAAAGCCCAAGAGGGTCCAAGATTTAGTGTTGCTAATGCCTTGAAGAATATTATAGAGACCAAGAAAAAGCTGAAGCAATTAGCATGAGCGGACTTCTGAAACGTCTTCATATTTTGCTCTGCTGCTTAATTTTTAGTTTAGCTTTCGCCAAAACCTATGGCCAAAAAGTAAGTCCGGAAGCTTTCAGCGCATGGGCGGCACGAAATAATTTTGTCTCCGGAACAGATTGGCGAGATCACCTAGATCTTTCCCCAGGTAATATGGGACCCAATGCCCTTCCAGTGATGCAAAGTATCCGAGGTGAAGTAGACTCTGTTGCCAGCTTTCGCATCGGTGGAAACTATCACACGGCTCCCGGTGACAGGACTACTGACCTAGCCTTAGAACTTAGGTATCCTTTTGGTGATCGTGCTTCGCTGCGTATTCGATATGTACTTGTTGAACGCTACTCCTTATCAGAAGAGTTGGCCCTAAGTAGGAACGTGCTCCGCGAAGACCTCGATGGGGTAGCACATGGTGATGTTACTGTGGATGGGCTTTTTCAATTGATCAAAGGACATGCAAAATTCCCCGATTTCACCGTAGCTATTCGCGTCAAAACTGCTAGTGGGACTGACCTTGAGGGCCTGCGGAATACCGACACACCTGGCTATGCTTTTGAAGGCTCCTTTGGTAAAGATTTTGTTTTGCCGAAAGGCGACATAGTCCTAAGACCCTATGCATCTGGTGGCTTCTTCGTTTGGCAACTCTTCGGTGCTGAGGCCACTCAAAACGATGCCTATACCTACTCGGTCGGCTTAGCACAACGCTTTGCCAAAGTCAATTCATTCGTAGAATGGGCAGGTTATTCTGGTTGGATGCAAGAGCTCGACCAGCCAATGGTCATCAGAGGAGGCGTCAGAACCAATGGCCGATTGGCCTACACGCTGGACGTAAGCCAAGGACTTCGAAATTGGGAGTACTTTACTATCGGCTTAGGATTGAAATATGGATGGTAAGTTATTGAAAATCAGGAGTACCTGACTTGGTTTAGTGACGTAAATAGCAGCTTTTTCGCCTATTACAGACTTGTTTCGGTAGCCCTTGACGGTTCGACGGAGACCAGTGAGTTGGTCTTTGTGGAGCAGGTTTTGGCGCAAGCTCTAGAAATAAGTGCCTTTCCAAATCCAAGCACCGATGTCTTAAATGTACAGCTTGATTTAAAGGCTACGATTCAATTTATTGATCTAATAGTAAGAGTTGTTGTCGAACAAGTAAATCAAGATGAGGGAGCGCAATTTCAAACGGTCTCAATGCCGAAGGGAATCTATTTCATTCGAACTATTGCGGGTGCGACAAGCGAAACGCGACAGGTTGAGCTGAAATAGATTTAGCACCATTAGAAATAAAAAAGGAAGCCCCTCTCGATTGCTCGACAGGGGCTTCTACGTATTATCTCTGGTATAGAGGAAGTCAAATGCGACTAGTCGATAACGAGACGTTGAGTTGCAAATCCTGTTGCAGAAACAGAGCTGAGGTTGTAGATGCCAGCAGGGATTCCGCTGAGTGAAACGTTTGTACGCTCGCCTGCGGTTAAGTTCCAAGCGCGTAGTTCACGGCCAGCAAGGTCAGTAAGTACAACACCTACTGTACCGTTGTCAGCAATTCCAAGTTCAACGTCAATAGTTACTTGGTCGCGGGCTGGATTCGGGAATACACGTACTCCTCCTCCTTTAATGTCGTCACGATTCACCGCTGCTACATCAGAATACTCAATAGTACCATCGAGGTCTTCCATGCGAAGACGATAGTACGTGGTCGCAGATGGATTAAGGTCCTGAGAGGTGTATACAGCTTCTGAGTAAGCGGTTCCTTTAGGAGCAACTTCTGCTAATGCGCTAAAGCTAGTAGGGTTAGTTGCACGTTCTACGGTGTACATGTAGAAATCAATTTCAGTAGCTGCTGTCCATTCGACAATGTTCCCATTATCGGCTGCATAAGCGTTGAAGCTTGCAAGTTCGACAGGTAGAGGCACAGATGCTGGGGCGCACGTTACGTCAGCTTCCCAACCTGCACGTTGAACTGATCCATCTGAATCGAAAACAAAGGTTAAGCAACCACTCGCGGCAGTTGAAGTGAACGGTCCAGGAATCCCTGTGCCGTCAAATGTCCCAAGATTTGGAGCTGAAGTATCGTCTCCATCGTACACGGTCAAATCATCAAAGCCTGCCTCAGTATCAAAAGCAGTGAAAGTTACTGTAACTGCGTCGGTTGGTACATCAGGGCAGATTGTAGTGGTGATCAAATCATTGGCTGAGTAATCATTGGTTGGTCCTCC
>CALDUE010000147.1 GCA_937923485.1 uncultured Saprospiraceae bacterium | reverse complement strand
GTTTGATCCCAAAAGAGCTTGTAGATCTCGGCACCACCGATAATGAAGATGGTGTCGGTGCCTGCTTCTTTGGCCGCAACTTGGGCGTCGAGTAGTGCGTCTTCTGGACTCAACGCTCGAACGATGCCACTCGCAATGAAGAAGGGGTTTTTGGAGAGTACGATGTTGGTGCGCTTGGGTAGCGGTCGACCGATACTTTCGAAGCACTTACGTCCCATGATGACAGGGTGGCCCGTGGTGACCTTTTTGAAATACTTCAAGTCGGCAGGGAGATACCAAGGAATCTGGTTGTCAGCTCCGATCACACGATTGGGGGTCATGGCTACAATGGCGGCGATCTTCATAACTGTGGGGTACTTCTTTGGCGGGAAGGTAGCGCCTAGGCGGATTCCTCCGCCCAGACTTTGCTACAGATTTCTAGCTACTGTTAACTCACCGTGCAAGTCGACCGGTAGCTATGGAGCATTTCGAATTCTCCTTTGTTTTTCCCTTGTAAACGAGCGATTGACTAGAGTGCTAAAAAGCGCTGTGCAATGATCTCGGTATAGCTGCGGGTGATGCCTTCTTTGTCTTCGAAGTTGCGATATTGGAGGGCACCTTCAATCATGACTTTCGTGCCTTTTTCGAGTTTGAGGTCCATGGCTTCAGCTGTGCGGTTCCAGCCGATGACGCGGTGCCAAGTCGTTGTCTCAACGCGATCGCCTTCTTTGTTTTTGTAGTAGACACTTGTTGCCACCGAGAAGCGAGCGGTCTGCTTGCCAGTAGAAGTTGTGCGGAGTTCTGGAGCGCCGCCTAAGCGGCCGATGAGCTGGACGTAGTTTTTCATATGTATGAGATGTGGGACGTGGGATCTGAGACGTGGGATCGCTAATAGGGAAGCTTCAACTAGTTGCTTCACGTTACAGAAAATGATATCGAGTGTTAGATGAAAGCGGATCTAACCGGGCAGTCTGCATTTGCAAGACCCACCATAGGCTGTGCACGAGTTGTGATTGAAAAGTGCAGCGACAAATCGTCTGCACCGATTAGATCCGTTGAAAGTGAATGGGTCTATTAGGCTGCGATTGCTTCTGCTGGAGCTTCGCCAGCCATGAGTACAGTCTTGGCAGCTTTAGCAGCCTTTCCTTTGGCGAGTTGCTGGAAGCTGGTCACGTAGATCTCTACAGTATCTCGCTTAACGCCGTCTTTGGTTTCGTAGACCTTACATGAGAGGCGCCCTTCGATAAGTACACGGTCGCCTTTTCCGAGACGGCTATTCATGCGCTCAGCTATTTGGCCCCAGCCGACGAGCTTGAACCATTGTGTGTCTTTAACTACATCGCCTTGGTGGTCGGTGTAGGTACGGCTAACGGCAAGGCTGACGGTTCCGAAAGATTGCTCGGCTTTTGTGAGACGCATTGTAATGTCAGAGCCAAGGTTGCCGATGAGTGTTACGTTGTTCGTAAGCATAAGAAAGAGGTGTTGTGGATGCCCAGTATGAGTGGGCGGGTTCCGGTGTGTGTAATGCCCCACAGGAGTGAAGCGGTTAATGTTTGTGTGTCTGTGAAAACAAGTGTTGCGGCTGAACCGCGCTGTTGGTTTCGATGACGATGCAAACATGGGGACACCTCCAACCGATAGTAATATTATAAGTGTTTACTTACGTAAAGAAACGTTTATAAATGGTTAAATTGAAATTGTATTTACAGCAACCTATTGACATTCAATAGATTACCTAGACTTGGACTTTAGGCAATAGAATCAGCAAAATCGCGCTAGAAAGCTTGCGTTTTCGCAAAGCTTGTTGATTCGTCGTGCATGCAAAGTTTATTCGGCATGAATGCAAGACGACTTAAAAAAGCCTCCTGCTTAGTACCTCTCAAAGGTTACAGGATTCACCTTGGAAATCTGTAAATCGTCGATTAAGATGTGGCCGTTGGTATACTCAGCGTTTTCTGGGTGACGAGCATAGAGGCTGAGGTACCTAATATTCTTTTCTGGAGTAAGATTGAAAGTTACTAGATCCCAATTTCCGTAGCCTTCGACTTTATACTCCCACAAGAAAGTGTTCATTTGGCAGGACAGCTGCCCTGCCCAAGCTTCAAGTAGGGTAGGATTGATGTAATTAACTGGCCGACTTGTGGCACGGCTAATGCTGTTATATGCGCTTGCTTGTTTTACCATTATTGAAATCTCGTAGGTACTGTCTGCTAGCAAGGGCTGAAGCACCTTCGTAGAAATTCCTTCATAGGTCTCATTGTCGCGCGTTACCATGCCAACGAATGTTTCACCATCAGCAGGGAGCTCCTTCACACCGAAGAATTCAGATTCATACCCGTGGACGTCTATAGGGGATTCATTATGAAAGCTACAATCAAACCATCCCTCAGGAGGGTAATTCTGTCGAGGGGTATCTTCAAAAGAAGGGTTGGTGATGTACTCGCTGCTTTGGGCGAATGCAGGGGTGCAGAAGCCGCACAAGAGAAAGCCTACAGATAAAATAGATAAGCGCATACCACTAAGGTAGGTCCTACACCTTGTTTTGGCGTAAGCTCGGAAAAGCGCCCCATGCACAAGCATCTAGTTATGCTGTGCCGCAGGCCCCTAAGCCGTCAAGCTACCAAAGTCAATAAACAGATAAGCGCCTTGGTGATCTGTCACCTCAACCGTCGTTTCAACACAGGGTTGGTCTTCGCACCTAGCCATGAAGCTGATCGAGGTAAGTTTGCCCGATTCATCGTAATTCACATTTGAATACTCAAGTATGATATCGCGCGCGGCGAGGGCCTGTTTTACGGAAGTGAGAAAAGCTTCATCGCTGGTCGCATCAAAGAACACTTTGACCGTTGGCGCAATGGCGATTGCTTCGAGAGGTGTTGGATTTATAGGTTGACTGAAACTCAAAACTGAGGAGACCGAAAAGGCCACCATCGTTACAAACTGCTTCATTTCTTAAAGTTAGGGGGCGATAAAGACCGAATGGAGACTATAGGAGAATGTCAATTCTCCGACAACAACGCTATAAATACGAAGAATGTTGGCTGTAATCAGAAAACAATGCTCTTTTCTTCCGAAAAAGAGTTGCAAGAGAAATATTACTTTGCAAAAGAACGTTGCAGCGGGATTCTTTCCATAGCGCTTGCAGCACTTTCTTGATTTAGAAAGTTTGATAGGCACATCATCAAAGACATGGAGCAATGAGCGAGAATGTGTGTACGGCGCTAAACCCAACTGTTATATGCATTGACAGGCAAATCTTCGGCTCATCCCAGAATCGGAAGCCCCTATCTGTATCGGTTCAATCCCTGTTAAGGTTCGCTTACAGCTCCGTTTTGAGCTCCGTTTTGACGTGGGCTTACAGCCCCGCTTTGACGTGGGTTTACAACTTTCGCCAAAACACGATCTTATCATCTCCTGGTCCATAAAATTCTCGGATGCGAGCTTCTTCGCTGTACCCGTGTTTGAGGTAGAACTTCCGCGTGAGTTCGAAGTCTTCGAGTGCTGAGGTTTCGATGATAAGAATGCGTTCCCCTTGGTTGCGAAGGGTGGTTTCGATGTATTGAAGAAGAGCAGAACCACGACCTTTTCCTTTAAGCGCTTCTTGGACAGCGATGAAGTAGAGGTTCCATGTTCCTTCTGTGAGTACTTCAGGAGCATAGTAAGCTGCCGCCAAAACCTCCCCCTCGTGTTCGTCGACAATCCAGTGGAGGCCTTCACTCTCACTTTCGAGTTGACCTTCCATTAAGTCCTCAAGTTCCCAAACATGTTCTTTTGGAAAAAGTCCAGAGTCTACGGCTACGCGGAGAATGGCGTCTTTGTCTGAGGTGAGAGCGGGTCTGATCATAGGGCTTCGTTTGACCTCGTAAAGATTGCTAATCGTATTTAAGCCAATCGTAAAGAATTCAGATCAAATCCCTCTTAGTACCCAGCTGCAAATATTTCGGGACGTCTAGCGTACCACAACCCATTTGGTAGCTTCTGTAAAACCGCTCGCCAGCACCAACTCTATAATGTAGGTGCCGCTTTCAAAACGAGTAGGAAGATCTAGCTGGATTTGATCAGCTGAGTGCAAATGGACTGGAGTGCTTTGTACGAGCTGACCTGTTGCGGCGTAGATATTGATTAGGCGACCGTCGGTTAGTAAGTCACTTTTGAGAGTGCTTTGGCCAGCGCTTGGGTTGGGGTAGATGTTGAGTTTCGGCTTTGATAGTGCAGGCGTTTCATCAGGCAAAGATTCTGCGACTTTAGCTATTGAACCGCCAAACATGCCTTCTACTACTGACATCGGATCCATTTCCTCAGCAGTTATAGTTGCTGTTGCTAAATTGCTACTCAGGGGATACAACTCTATTAACTCGTCTCCTATCTCCTTAGTAAGCATTTCAACATGCTGATACCCGATATAGGAAATACGGATGCGCGTTGCGCCCGGTTCGAGTTTAAGGATGACATATCCAGCAGAATCTGTGACTTCACCACCAATGATTTCGTTCGAGGCATTTAAAATCGCGACGGTTGCTTGACTGAGTGGATAGCCTTTGTCGTCAATAATTTGTAGGCTTTCGATTATAGGATTCATAACAATAGCGTTTGAATTTATAGGAGTAAGTAGATTGGTTTTTAATGTTATATCAGTTTTATAAGTAGTGTCTTGCGCAAAGAGCCCAAGCGAGCATACCTGCAAAGCGAGTAGCATTGCGATTGCGGCTAAGGAGTACCCTCGCTTTATCAGTTCGTCCTTAAGTAAGGGTCTTTCTAGTTGATCTGTTCGAAAAGAGCCGCATCCTTTTGGGTTTTGCCGTAAGGCTTGCAATAATTCTCGGTCACTCATGCCTGTGTAGTCGACCACTTGCTTCTCGCAGGAATGGCAGAAACTTCCTTGAGAGAGTTTTGTAAACTGGCTGCGATCTACCTTGCAAGGAGCGTGAATAGAAATGATAGGATTAGGCTGCATACTTTTAGTTTATCGTATAGATGCAGTAGGCTGGCGAATTGCATACGTGACTTTTGAATTTTTTGAGATAAATTTTCAGTCTACTCATTTGAAGAGACTTGTGAACTTATATTTGATGAGGTATGCCCTATAAATCCTTCCATGTTCCGAAGAGTGTAACAGTCTCCATCCACAAGCGAGCACGGAAGACGGTATGGGTTGTTGCTCTCACACCTATTATTGTGATCCTATTTCTTTATTACACGAAAGGAGACCATAACACGTCTAGTTTATTGACAGCACTCCTGCCTGGAGTTGGATTGGCAGTATTTATAGCGTGGCGGTACAGTCGTCGAATACAAAAGTGGGTACAAAATATGTCGCGCTATGAGGTGCGTGTTGAGGCGGGAATTTCAGTTTCAAGTAGCAATCCCATAGGCAGCTCTTCGACAGACGCTGCTGTATTAGAAGATGCTCTTGGATTGAATTGGTTGACCCTGAAGAAAGATGAGATTGGTTCCATAGTGTACTTCGAAGGTCAGCGGATCATCATTACAAGCAAGGATGAGTCAACGATAATTCCGCTGGGTACAAAACTCTCACCATTTGATGAGTTGCTTGATAGTTTAGAGACGCTGGGCCCAGTTGAGCGGAAAACAGGAAATCAATTTATTCTTATAAAAGCTATTTCTGAATATGTACCTGTAATAGGTCTTATTACAGCACTTATTGCTACTGACCCAAAGTTGAAGTTGTTAGGTGGTTTAGTGGCCATGATTGGTTATGGCTACCAACTGGTCGTACTCAATCGCATTTATACTGAAATCAAGAACAGAAAAAAAGTGTTGCTCAAAGTTGTGCTGTTCGCCGCCTCGCTTTTTCTTATTTGGGCTGGATTGCGAAGGCTTTTTTAAGAACCATGCCCAACAAACCTTTTCACAGGAACTAGGACGCTGACAAATCTAGCAAGGCGATTGTAACTATCTGTAGCGATGGAAACCATCAAGTATTTGCCTCAAGCCAGGGGCGCGCAAAATCTGCATACCCCCAAAACCTGGCAGGCAATACAGGCGATATGTCGCCAAGTATCATTTTGATTGCATTTCTACGACAAGCGTCATTAATTTGTCAGTTGGGGACTCTGTTTCGTATATGTTTGAGGAAACTTATCGTAAATAGTTATGAATAAAGTTGTTTTAATACATTGCTTCTTAGTTTTATCCTTGGCGGTCACTATGGCTCAACAAGGCGCTTCTACTTGGTCAGTAGGTCTTGGAGGACAAG
>CALDUE010000146.1 GCA_937923485.1 uncultured Saprospiraceae bacterium | reverse complement strand
GCCATTGCCGTATCCTTCAACTGGGTTTGTACCACCGTAAAGGCCTCTGCACTTGGCATTCCACCTTTGATCTTGCGGCGAATACGCTGGGCTAAACTGTAGATCATCCTGTTTTCGCGAAAGCGCATAGCCTCCAGATGGAACTCTGGATCACGAAGGTGCTCTGAATCTGTATTTCGTACACTAATCGGACTTAGCATTGTAAATTGATCAGACACGCGGCCCGCGATGAGACGCATTACCGCATACGCTCCATCAGCGTTGAAGTCCTCCTTAAATTTGGTTAGCAAGGCCTTCGCCACCAAGTATGAAAGCACAGTATTGTCTCCTTCGAAAGTGGTGTAAATATCTGTGTCGCCTTTGCGCTGACCGATGCGGTTGGCTAATAAGTAACCTTTTCCGCCACATGCCTCGCGGCACTCCTGTAAAGAAGATGTGGTAAACCAAGTCGCGTACGCCTTTAATCCTGCGGCCTGACTTTCCAGCTCGCGCATGGTATCAGGGCTGCGGTTGGCATAGCGGTCGTTGAGCCAGTCTAAGGCGAAATCTAATGCGTAAGCTTTCGCCAAAACAGGCAACAACCTCCTCTGATGACTAGGGTAATCAAGCAGCAAGGTCTCTGGCAAATTTGCCTCTGGGGAGAATTGACGTCGACGTAATCCATAATTGATCGCAATTGCCAAACCTGACTTCGCAGCACTCAGGCCAGTTCGTGGAACGCACACCCTTCCACCAACCAAGGTGCCTAGCATGGTGAAGAAGCGCTTGCCTGGATTATCGATTGGACTCGTGTAATTTCCAGCTTCATCTACATTCCCAAAACGATTCAATAAATTTTCTCGTGGCACGCGAACATTCTTGAACCAAATGCGACCATTGTCGACTCCATTCAGTCCAATTTTATAACCGCAATCTTCAACGGAGATGCCCGGTAAATTTTCGTGATTCTCGTCGCGAAGTGGAACGAGAATCGCGTGTACACCTTGAGATTCCCCATCGACGATCAATTGCCCAAAGACCGTTGCCATTTTTGAATCCATTGCATTGCCGATGTATTCTTTACCGGCGCCCCAATGCGGTGAGTGCACCTCAAATTCCTGCGTCTCTGGCATGAAGGTGATGGTGGTTTCCAATCCACGAACGTTGGATCCGTGTCCTGTTTCCGTCATTGCAAAACAGCCTGCGAGTTCTAATCGACCAGCTGCTTCGAGGTATTTTTTGTGATGGTATTCGGTACCGAGGTTGGCAATGCTTCCGCCAAAAAGACCGAACTGTACACCGAACTTGATAGCCAAAGAACCGTCGTGATACCCGAGCATTTCGAAGACGACAGAATACTTTCCGAAATCATCTTGTCCGCCATACGCTTTAGGCATAGCGAGGATTCCGTGACCAAGCTCTGCAAGTCTTTTCGTTTGCGCCATGGTCACCTTGCGGTGATCTTCTTTTACGGGAGAATTAGAATAGGCAAATTCACTTTGGGTAAGCATCGTACGAATCTCATTTCGAAACTCGACATACTCATCGTCTAGCAGGTCGCGCATGGCATCCACGTCAAAGGTGTATCCCTTCGTCTCGGTGCTCATACCGTCTTTGGTAAAGACGTTTTCTAAGGTATTTTTATCGACCTCACCCAAAATCGACTCCAACTCACGAATAGCCTTAAGTCCTTCTTGCTGCTCGAGAGTTTTGGCGAAGGATGCAACTTCTGGACTATCTTCATCTGCCCGTGCTGCCATGGCAACACCCAGTTCAGCAAGCCCTTCACGGCGCTCCCGATCCATGGTGCAGGCCGTTGCGTGAATCAAACTTGCCCACTGGTTGAAGAGCTCTGGCGAAGGCGGATTCTTGGGATTCCCCCAGCGCATGAGCAATGCCTTATCTGCGTCACTCAACCACTTCATCGTAGCGACTTTCCCCTTCAAAAGCTCCAGCTCTGCTTGAGTAAGCGAGCGGTCCGACCATGCGACATAGAGAAGCGGCAAAAGGCTCAGAATAGCAGGAGAGTACGGCGCCTTACTTGGCTTGGATTGCATGGTCATGGGCGTTGGTTTGGGTAGACTCAGTATTGAAACGCAGGAAAGTTACGCTAGGTTTTAGAATGGTACATAGGATTTCAGATGCCCCGCGCATGGCGCGTGGGTCCTCGTGTCTTGACCCACGCGACCAGCGGGGCTACGCACGGGATCGGATATCGGAGTGGTAGTAGGGATGCCGGTAACGTAAAGAGCCCCTTTTCATAAACTGAAAAGGGGCTCTTGAGTTAGCTTATAGTCTGGGTTCTACTTTGAGAGCACCAGGCGCACAAAAACAGGATCGTTCTTTTCGCGGTCTATCAGCTGAAGATTGTATATACCAGAGTGAAGATTGTAAAAATCTATCACTTGATGTGTAGACGCTTCAAGTTGATAAGTCTTTACAAGCGATCCACGTGAATCGAAAACATGTAACGTCCCTCCATTTTCAGGTAGATGAGAGAGCGCAACTATTCCACCAGATGGATTTGGGGTTGCAGTGAAGCCTTTAAAAACTCCTCCGCCACCACTATAGCACGGGAGACTTTCAGGATATAATTGACAATAATAATCGCATGTTTTCGGATCTTCACACGGACCTGATGCACAACCTTCTAGTTGTAAATTGTCGGTGGGAATATTTGATGTTGTGCACCAATTATTTGGACCATTTACAATACAGAACCAATCACTTTGAACTGGAGGCACCGTAAGTGTACCCCCTTGTGAATCCAACCAATGATTTCCATTTAGATTGATACTTGGAGCTGCCATTTGATTGACATCCATAGAGATTAATCGGGGTGTAGCTGCAAAATCACAACTAGAACCCTCTGGCATTTGAAATGAATTGATACCTCCTGAGGTAATGTTTCCAGAACCACCATGGATACCAATACTGTTATTGAGCAAGCTCATTCCGTCTAGCGCAAGGGTTGTAATCTCGCCTACGATTTCAGAAGTGGCGATTCCATAACAGTTTGAGACGATATCTACACATTTATTAAAAGTCAATGTAGATCCGGCTTGGTCATGGATTGCAACTGTATTTGTGGAGTATTCGCCTCCTGAAAACCTTGCAGTCACGAATTCCAACTCAACAGCTCCTTCCAGTGTACTGTTGCTGATATATGTCTCATATCCGACGACAGTACATTCATTAACATTGAGACTTGCACAGTCGTGAGCATTGATCGCAAATTGCTCTTCTTCACTGCTCATAAAACTAGAGCTTAAAATATTTGCCGCTAAGAATCCATCTACATGCACTCCTATTTCACAGCCCGTGAATGTGCAGCCACTAACGGATGGCGTTCTACCAAAATTATCCGAAGAAAAACCTGTGAAGGTTACTCCTGCTGTGGTTGATGATTGGAAAAGTGAAGAAGAAATAGTAAGCGCACTTAGAGGACCATCCTGATTGACTTTTACTCCACGTTCATTCTCAATAAATTCGCTCGTAGATATCGAAGATCGAGCACTTCCATCGGTAAAAATGGCCGTAGACGCTGGCCCTATAAATGAAGAACGACCGATATCAAAGGCAGAGCCGTTCAGTACTTGAACAGATGATCCATAGTTGTATTCAACCTTTGCATCTGTCACTTCAAAGCCTTGTCCATTTTCAAGGACCACTTGGGCGGATTTGTTGAGTTTCATCCGACGAAACTCTTTCCCTTTACCTTCAATGACCAGGTCACCGTCACCGCTTACGGTGTTGCCTTTATCAAATTGCCAATAGCCACTGCCCGTGTAAGTGTACTCGCCTTCGATGACAAGTTCGCCACCTTCTTGGATCCAAATTGTGCCGTCTCCTTCTGGGTCGGAGCCTGACCAAAGCTGGACAAGTGCACCGTCTTCGAGAATGATTTTGCCACCGTTGCGGGCGATAATTTGGGAATTGAAGCTTGTGCGTAGTTGTCCGCCAGCTTTGATTCGTATTGTACCGCCGTCAACGATTACACGACCACCAACTTCATTTGACCAGGAAGGGCTCTTCGCGTGAAGAACTCCACCTGAGTTTACTACAATTCCTCCATTTTGATCATCCGCTAATCCTTTAGAACGTACGATGAATTCCGACTTGTCATTTATTTCGATTGCCGCACCATTTTGTACGGTTACTCTTGATCCTTCCAGTCCTATTACGTTGGCTGTCTGATCTCCATTCTCACCTACTATGAACTTACTACCCGATTGGAGGGTGATGTCTGCCCTCTCTTCTCCGCATTTACCATCACCTAGAAAAAGGTTGAAGTGTTGGCTAGTCGCATCTGGATTGGATGCATCGTCCAAGAATCGAATTCTGGTATCAAGATTGACATAATAGGCTCCTTCAGATGTAACCGTGCGCGTCCCTGCCAAGTAGCTAGGAGCGCTCTCATTTGCGAAGTGATCGGCCGCAAAGTTGTACTCTCGATCAACAATTGAAAGATTTTCATCTGAAGCCCACTCACTAACAAATGCATCTGGAATGCGATCCAAGAGCTGGGTAGCTATCTGGGAGGTAAAGGTGACATGTTCGTGATTTGCAGTCGGTTCTACAAATTGCCCTCTACTGATTAGTGTAGCCTCTGGAGTTATACAATCAGTAATACCAGCTCCACACCCACTGACAGGTGCCGAAAATGATATTGGTAGATTTAACGCGCTTGATGTTGGAACGAACGCAAAGTGATCTGTATGTAGTGTGGTAAGTAAGATCGGATCAGTGCTTGGATATTGCAAATCAAATGCACTCCCAGAAGCCTCAACCAATTCACCAAGACCATCATCTGCATGACATGCGGGTGCTAAATCATATGCACCAAGTCCAAAATCGGCATGAGTTGTTAGTGTTTCGGCAGAAGTTTGGTTTGTCTTAATAATTCGGATACCATTCCATCGCACTTTTACTTCTGTCAGGCATTCGTAAGCTCCAGGAAAAAATCTCGCAGTTGGTTTGTGAAGAAAATTAGTTTGAACTAATCCATATACGTCCCAGTCCCACTCCACATCCTGTGTAGATAAAATCATACTTAGCAGTTTGCCGTTGCTTTGTATAGTTTGAGAATTATCAGTCGTTCCATTCAATTGATCAAAACTTCTTGATCCATCAGAAATTGCGAAATGCGGAATTTCCAATGGCCCCAGCATGTCAAAACTATCCTGAAACCTTTGATGGAGCGTTAGGTCAACTGTTGGAATATATACATGGTTTTTCTCACCTCCGCCAGGCTTTTGCTCAAATTCTAACCTGGACTCTACATCGACACTATAGATAAGTAGCTGTTTGGCTGCGGTACTGTTGAGGGCATTATCAGCAACCTCAAAGTCAGAAGACACCTCTCGAAGTCTAATTATATCGTCGCCTGCTTTAATTTCAAGATTAAGTAAGTATTCTAACGAGAGCTGAAGCCCCAAAGGAAGTACGGC
>CALDUE010000145.1 GCA_937923485.1 uncultured Saprospiraceae bacterium | reverse complement strand
TTATTTTTCTTTCGGTAAATATATAGCCACATCATCCATGACAAAATCACAAAACGAAGTGAAATGACATGGAATCTTGAGCTTGCGAAAAGGAAGGATCTAATTTTAAGCCCAGATTACTAGGCTTGGGCTACCCCAAATTGTGGACCGGCGTGATGCGTCTTAAATCCCAAATCCAAATCGTGATTCCACTTCAAAACTAGGCCGCATCGGAATGCGGAAGCCCCTAGTTTTTACGTCCTTGTTAGCATCCGACATCCGACATCCGACATCCGACATCCGATTATCTCAGCCCAATCAAAACTCCCACAACCTCCTGCGCAACCTTAACCTTCGACATTCTTTCAAACGCCAACTCCTCACCATCCGCCTTCAAAATCGTGACCTGATTAGTATCACCACCAAAAGCAGTGGCCTCGGGAGTGTGTAGGTTGAGGACGATGGCATCGAAGTTTTTACGCTTCATCTTTCCGAGCGCGTACATCTTACCGTCATTGGTTTCAAGGGCGAATCCAATGAGACGTTGATTCGACTTCTTCACTTTACCTAGGGTAGCGGCGATGTCCGGATTCTTAACGAGGGTGAGGCTAAGTGCGTCACCGTCTTTCTTGATTTTTTTGTCTGCCGCGGTCTCCGGACGATAGTCCGCCACGGCAGCCGTCATAATACCTGCATCCATGCTTGGCCAGAGCGCGACACATGCGTCGTGCATCTCCCACGCGGTCCGCACATGCGTTACGGTAAGGTTGGAATGCTCAGCAGGTTTTGCGGAAGCGGGACCTAAAACCAACTCAACATGGGCTCCTTTTTGGAGTAGAGCGGCAGCAAGTGCTACGCCCATTTTACCAGAAGAATGATTGCCAATAAAGCGCACAGGGTCTAACGGTTCATGCGTCGGACCTGCGGTTAAAAGCACCCTCTCACCTGCAAGGATTTTCCCATCCTCAGCATCAATGGCAGCTAATTTTGTCGTGATTGCCTCGACGATCGTTTCTGGTTCTGCGAGGCGACCTGCTCCAGAAAGTCCACTGGCAAGTTCACCTTCCCCAACAGGAATGATGTCATTGCCATAGCCTTCGAGGCGCTGAATGTTAGCCTGCGTACTCGGATGTAGCCACATGTCGACATCCATTGCTGGGGCGAACATGACGGGACAACGAGCGGAGAGGTATACTGCTGCGAGCACAGTGTCGCAGATGCCATTGGCCAGTTTGGCGAGCGTATTGGCAGTGGCTGGAGCGAAAACATACGCATCCGCCCAAAGCCCCAACTCTACATGATTGTTCCATCCCTCCTCACTGATCACAGAAGTAAGCACTTCCTGCTTGGAGAGGGTAGAGAACGTTAGCGTACTGACAAATTCAGTCGCTGAGGGCGTCATAATGACCCTGACTTCAGCACCAGCCTTCACCAATAAACGAACGAGCAGCACCGCCTTATAAGCGGCGATGCTGCCCGAGACACCGACGATGATTCGACGGCCATTTAGAGTTGAAGTAGCCATAGTGGCTGGGTAAGTAATTTCTAATTGATAATTGTCAATTGATAATTACGAGATGTTGCTCGCTGCGCTCGTAGGTGCGTAATTTCTAATTGATAATTAGGAGATGTTGCTCGCTGCGGCTGTAATTACTAATTGATAATTAGGTGATGTTGCTCGCTGCGCTCGTAGGGTACTGTTAGCACGACATCCTGCACGCGTCACGATCATTATCAATTACCAATTAAAAATTGACAATTTTAAAAATCTCCTACCTCACGATCGTTTCCGCGGTACTCACCTTTGAGTTGATCGTCGATAAACTCTTGTGTAGCGATGATTGCAGGATTCGCTAAGCGCTCATAGCTCTTAGAGATTTCGATTTGCTCCTTGTTCTCAGAGATTTCCTCGATGGTTTCACCTGTTTCGACGAACTCCGCAAGCTTGTTGCCGAGCTCTTCTTTGATACCCACTTGGATCTGGTTAGCGCGACGGCTAATCATAGCGAGTGCTTCGTAGATGTTCCCAGTCTTGTCAACGAGGGTCGAAAGATTACGTGCCTCAGCGTTTGGGTTGAGGCCTTGTGCGTTTGCTTTAATATCTGACATAGTTCTCGTTTGTTTTGAGAAGCTTCTTGATGCGGTTGCGTTCTTCACGTAGTGAACGTGCGAAATCCCCTTTGGGATACTTTTTCTCGTAAATGTCAATAGCGTCGATGGCGTTTTCATAACGCTCGCGACGCTTGGAAACCACAGAGTTATCGGCTAGTCGAATGTGACTGTCGGCAATTCGAAAGCGCAATTCTTGAGCGCGATCAGAATCGGGGTAATCTTGGAGTACACGCTCAAATGCCTGTGTGGCACTTTGATACTGAGACATGGCGAAGTACAAGTTGGCTGCCTCAATAGCTTTGGTTTCCTCCTTCACACGAAGATCTACCAGCAATTTGTTGATGGCCTCAAGATGTTCAGTGTCCGGATAGGTATTGATGTACTGCTCTAGCGATAGGATCGCCTTCTCCGTATACTGTTGATCTAAGCGAAAACCAGGTGAAAGCTTAACGTAAGACATCGCTTCCATGTACTGCGCCGCTGGACGGTCATCACTTACCGTGTACGTTTCTGAGTAATTCTTGAAATAGTAAGAAGCTAGGATGTACTGCTCCGTCTCGAAATAGGTATTCGCGTACTTAAAGTAGGCAGCTTGCAAACGAGGGTCGCCGCGCAAGGCATTCACAACAAGCTCATATAAAGCCTGAGCCTTCGCATACTTACCCTCCTCATAGTACCCATCAGCCAGGGCGAGGATCTTATTTGGATCACCCGAGGTGCGAACCTGCTCGAACTCGGACTTACATCCGATGGCTAAGAAAAGAACACTGACTAGGCAGCAAATTCGAATGGGTAGACTCATAAAGCGCGCAAAGTTAAGGAATTCATAGAGCTTATTGGGATAATAAGCTAAAGCAGATGGAAATCACTCGAATCTCTAACGCTTTCATTGCGCTTTTCGCTTGTTGTGACCTAAAAAGGAGCAATTATGACTTGGATTAGCAAACAATAAAAATCTGATCGGGCGCGTGAAAAAGTCTTTTGCAAACAAGCGAAAGCACTACCTTCGCGCGAATGTCCAAAATCCAAAAAAATGAGGAACTGTTGCCCGGTGGTCTGACAGGTTCTTCTCCTTACTTGGCAGTCAAGAAATTGGTAAATGGCCTCGCGCCCGATACCAATATCATCCTCTTGGTGACTGTCCTTGATGCAGCCCCCCGAGCTATTCGTTCGGAAGCCGTGCTGCGAGATGCTGAGGTGCTCAACACTGAAGGAAAGGGTTTTGGCGTAAGCGAAATTAAAACACACCTCGAAACACTGCGAGGTACAGGTCTGCTCTTCGAAGAAAAAGGACAGCTGATCGTGTCTCCGCGTTACTGGCTCTACGTGGCGATGAATTCCGCGGCTAACGCACCCGCCGAGGCAAGTAGACTTGGAGACGTTCTTTTTAGACTGTGTGGCTACAGTCTCTTGAGCAAGGACAACGAAGGTCGCCAGAAGAGTAATTGGAATTTCGTCTTTGACTATACCTCCTTTGCCCACAGGACGCTGCTGCTCATGCTTTCGCATAAAGTAGAAAGCTACCGGTTGGAGATTAGAAGCCTCGCCCGACACAACGAGTGGCGACTACCCGAAAAGAAAAGGACGACACAGGAAGAGGCCCAACGACCATTCCTTCACTTCGACTACGATTTTTATCGCAACCTCGATCCATACTTCACCCTGCGCTGCTTTCATGTGGTGATGAATGGAGATGCGACCTACACCGATGAGACGAGTAAGCAGCTCAGCGCCTTTTTGCGTGATGCCGATTTCGATCAGCGTCATGAGACGACCTTCGATGTTGCCGCAATGGGTTTTGGCGAAAGCTTAAGTGTAGGAAAAGGGGACGACTGGACGGACATCACTAAGATTGTCCACCGACCTCGCGTGGCTTATCTCACCGCACTTATTGCAGGCAAAGAAGAGGTGGCCGACCAACTCACCGATGAATTTGAAGTGCCCGGACTTGGATCACTTGGTCTTGCAGATATCGTCAAGAATATCCGTGAAGTCGCGAAAGGGAAGACCAACGCGCCTAAGCTTGGGCAGGAACTTCACCTGTTCAAGGAATGTCCCGTGCCAGGAGCCTTGGAGGCCTACAAAGGCTTCGTGCATTTGCGCATGCACAACGTCGACATGGGCGAGCAACAGTTAGAAGCTGCGCTCTCGTCGGTGACAGAAGAGAATCCGATTCCTGTACAAAAGCAGCCGATCAGTTTTATGGTCGGCCTCTGGGTGTACGCTTGGTCTGGCCTCAAACCGAACCCTCGACACATCGATGAGCTGGTACGCTTTTTTCCACCTCACGTTCGCGATGAGGATTGGCATGAGAGCGATCATCCACTTGCCGAGCAACCGTACCTCTTGGGTGAGTTGATGCATACACTTTCTCATACGATTCCTGGTGATCCAAGAGCTAAGTATTGGCGTGAGGAGTCTCTTCGCCTTTCGGCAAAACATGGGTTCACTTACCTCCTTCGCCTACTTCCTGTGCCTGCACCTTGGGAGTATACATTGCGCATTTTGGAGCAGGTTGCGCAAGCCGATGCACCCGTAGAACAAATACAGGCAGAAGACACACGTCTAATGTGGATCGTCGATTTCGATAAGACAGAAATCATCGTCCGCGAGCAAAAGAAAGGCAGTCGAGGCTGGAGTAAGGGCCGTCAAATCAAAGCACAAGAACTCGTCGAAAACACAGGTCAGGGTCGCTTTTCTACAGCAGACGAACGGGCAATTACTTCGCTCACCCGCAAGGATGGGCGACAAGTAACGCTCGGTGGGCGGTATAGCCAAGAGGGTATCGTCATGGACTTCGGACGTACACTCTATTACCTCGATGGCCATCCGCAATTGGTCCTCGACAACGAGAAGCGTATTCCTTTAGAGGTTGTCCGCGCCAAGCCTGAAATGGTCGTCGGAGCAGACGATGATAGCTTGAAACTTCAGTTCATCCCGCCCGGGGCTGCACAAGAAGGCTTTCATTGGGAGAAGCAAACGCCGACACGCTATCGCATCTATGCCATTAGCGCAGAGCAAGCACGACTTGCGCGAGCCATTGGCGCAGAGACTAAGATTCCAATTGAAAAAAGAGAACGCGTAGATCAATTTGTAACGGGTCTTCGCGAACAGGTTCGGGTGACCTCAACGGCAGATTTAGAAGCAGAAGACCTCCCCGATTTACTTGGAGATAGCCGTCCGTGTGCGCAGTTGCTTCCTTATGGAGCAGCTTACAAACTCGAATTGTATGCCCGTCCGATAGCGGGCACTGAGACGTATTTCCGTGTCGGCGAAGGGATGGAAAAAGTGGTGGTCGTCAAAGACACTCCTGAAGGTGCTGAGCGTATCCTCGTTACCCGAGACCTCAAAGCTGAAGTCATTGCTGCCGACGAGATGGTAGCTGATTGTCCAACGCTAAGGGAGTTGGGTAACGTCAACTACGAGTGGACGCTCGACGATGATTACGTGGCATTGAGAGTACTACTTGAATTGCGATCTCTACAGCAGGAAAGTCGTATTTCAGTCGAGCATCCAAAAGGCGAAAAAATCAAATTGATTGCCTCGGTTGGCGTTGGTGATTTGAAGATTCAGCTTCGTAAGAAACGTGACTGGTTTGAAGTGAGTGGTAAGTTGGTTGCCGATGAAGATGCGGTAGTCAGTTTCCAAAAGCTCCTTGAGCACGTGCGCAACGGTGGGGGCGATTTTGTCGAGCTCAGCGAAGGTGAATTTGTGGCCATCACGAGTGAACTTCGAGCAAGGCTGGAGGCAATGGAAGGCTTCCTGCACAAGCGAAAAGATGGGGTGGAACTACCTCCACTCGCCGCGATGGCTTTTGCAGAACTCACCGAAGACCTCGAAGATGTTGAGGCCGATGAAGCGTGGCATGAGAACATCGCGCGTATTGCGAAAACGGAGCAATTCGACCCAACGGTTCCGACTGCGCTACTTGCAGAACTTCGTGATTATCAGGTGGATGGATACCGCTGGTTGAGAAGATTGGCAGAGTGGGGTGTCGGTGGATGTTTGGCCGATGACATGGGTCTAGGTAAGACGGTCCAAGCCTTGGCATTGCTCATTGCTCGTCAATCTCGCGGTCCAGCGCTTGTGATTGCACCTGCGAGTGTGACGCGTAACTGGGAGGCGGAGACCAAACGTTTTGCCCCGAGCTTAACGCCAAAACTACTTTCGACCAGTTCGGATACGCATATTCTTGAGTCTTTAGAGGCTGGCGATATCTGTTTAGTGAGTTATGGCTTGCTCACCTTCGTTGAGGAGCAATTGCTTGCAAGTACCTTCTCGACGATTGTACTTGATGAGGCGCAGGCCATCAAAAACCCAGCGACCAAACGTGCTAAGCTCATCTTTCAATTAGATGCAGAAATGCGTATAGCGACGACGGGTACACCTATCGAAAATCACTTGGGCGAGCTTTGGAGTTTGTTTAGGTTTATCAATCCAGGCTTGCTTGGCAGCCGACGTGCATTCAATGAAAAGTACGCCGGACCGATACGCCGTGAGAACAACGAGCAGCAGTCTGAGTCGCTAAGGAATTTGGTTCGTCCGTTCATTCTGCGTCGTCGCAAAGAGGAAGTACTCAGAGAGCTTCCGCCAAAAACTGAGGTCAACTTGGCCGTCGAACTTAGCGAGCCAGAACGCGCGATGTATGAGGCCATCCGCCGTGAAGCGGTTGATGAAATCGAGAACGCCAATGCACAGGCGCAACGCTTTATGGTGCTCAAGCAATTGACGCGATTACGTCAGGCGGCGTGTCACCCTAAGCTTGTCAAGGAATCAAGCACCCTCTCCAGTGCCAAGCTCGAATTGGTGGCAAGTACAGTTCTTGAATTGATCGAGACAGGGCACCAAGCTTTGATTTTTAGTCAGTTTGTAAAGCACCTTAAGCTGGTCGAGGACTGGGTGAAAACTGCAGGTCTCAAGTATTGCTATCTCGATGGCAGCACGCCAGGTGGTAAGCGTCAAAAGCAAGTCGAGGCCTTCCAAGCTGGTGAAGCGGATTTATTCTTGATTAGCCTCAAAGCAGGTGGAACGGGTCTTAACCTCACGGCGGCAGATTATGTCTTACACCTCGATCCTTGGTGGAATCCAGCAGCAGAAGACCAAGCGTCGGACCGTGCGCACCGTATCGGTCAGGAACGTCCAGTGACCGTCTATCGCTTTGTAAGTACAGGCACGATCGAGGAGTCAATTCTCGCCTTGCACGCAGAGAAGCGCGACCTCGCCGATCAGATTTTGAGCGGTACCGATGTAGGTGGCAGCTTGAGTGTGACCGAGGTGGTGGACTTGCTCAAGAGTGGGGAGTAGAGTAGCTACTTGCAACTTTTCAATAAGTCAAGTCCTGCTGATCTGTAGATCAGCAGGACCCGCAAGTACAGCAAGCTGTACATTGCTCCCATGCGTCCCTACATTCTAGCCGAAGCCAACTACAAAGACATCAAAGCTGCCAAGATTGATTTAGCAGTCTTGCCGTGGGGAGCAACCGAAGCACACAATTACCATCTCCCGTACGGCACCGATGCCTATGAGTCTTCCTACCTGAGTGCAGAATGCGCGCGCCAATGTCACGAGGCTGGCGGGCGCGTCATGGTGTTGCCGACCGTTCCCTTTGGAGTGAATACAGGTCAAGCTGATGTGCCCTTCAACATCAATATGAATCCGTCGACGCAGTTGGCGATTTTAGACGACGTTGCAGCAACTTTAGTCCGACATGGTATACCCAAATTGATGATTTTCAATAGTCACGGCGGCAATAATTTTAAACCGCTAGTGCGAGAGGTGGGCTTGCGCTATCCGAGTCTATTCATCTGTTTCGTCAATTGGTTTCAGTCTGTCGACAAAACCAAATTCTTCGAACATCCAGGTGATCATGCTGATGAAATGGAGACCTGTGTTATGCTCCATTTGCGACCTGATCTCATTGTCGTTCCACGTGAAGAGTGGGGAGACGGAGCTGCCAAAACATGGAAAGTGAAAGGCTTTCAAGAACCTTGGGCTTGGGCTGAGCGTCAGTGGATGAAAGTGACAGAAGATACAGGGATTGGGGATCCGCGCGCCTCAACTGCAGAAAAAGGAGAGGCCTACTTTAAGGAGGTGACTGCAAAGGTTGGTGCCTTTATGCTTGAAGTCTGCGAGATGGACAAGAAGAATCTGTATGAGTAGAGTAGCTCAGCTACTCTAGCTCCTTCCGATCTCCAGATCGGCAGGACTGTTAACACATTTTGTGTTATATTCGCCCATGCAAGACCCACCATCGGCTAGCACGTCATCTACATATTATGACGCCAATAGTCCTTGCAAATTCTTCTAAGTCAGCTCTTAGACGCACCTTAGCGCCTATGTCGGCTCCGTCTAATTCTCATCTCGATTCTGCCTCCGCTGTACGTGGGGCTAGGGATAAAATTTCCAATGTGGATGCTACGATCGAGTCCAATCCTCAAGCAGAGTTGGCGTTTCGGTTTATCACGGAAACTAATCAACACGTCTTTCTCACAGGTCGTGCAGGAACAGGTAAGACCACCTTCCTCCACCGTGTACGCGAAAAATGTTTGAAACAACTCGTCGTTTGTGCGCCAACGGGTGTCGCAGCGATCAATGCGAAAGGGGTGACGATTCACTCGATGTTTCAACTGCCTTTTGGAAACTTACCTCCCGATCAGCATTCTAAGCTACTGGGTCAACGCAAACTCAGTAAAGAGAAGCAGCGGGTTTTGCAAAGCCTGGACTTGCTCATCATCGATGAAATCAGCATGGTGCGTGCAGATGTGCTCGATGCGATTGATTGGACGCTTCGTCGCTACAGAAACCCTCGCAAGCCTTTTGGGGGTGTGCAGTTGCTCATGATTGGTGATCTGCACCAGCTGCCACCTGTAGTGAAAGAGCAGGACATGCACGTGATGCGTCAACACTATGAGACGCCTTATTTTTTCAGTTGCCTGGCTTTGAAAAAAGCGGGTGTACAGACCATTGAGCTAACTAAAATCTATCGTCAACGCGACGAGGTTTTTGTGAAACTGCTCAATGAAGTGCGCGAGAATAGAATGACGCCAGAGGTCTTGGAGCAACTCAATTCCCGTTTTCGCGAAGACGGAAAACCAGGTGATGAGAAAGGAGTCATCACGCTCACTTCTCATCGCTATTCAGCATCTGAATTAAACAAAGAACGCCTTAGTGCATTGCCAGGCAAGGTGCATACCTACACGGCAAAGGTCAACGGTAAATTCCCAGAACACGCTTATCCGACCGAGGCCAAATTGGAGTTGAAAGTTGGCGCGCAAGTGATGTTCGTCAAAAATGATCCTCCGCCAAACCGAGCCTATTTCAATGGTAAAATTGGCATCATCGAGGAAATCGATTCAGAAGGCCTTGTTCATGTACGTAGCGATGGAGACACCCACCCGATCAAGGTCGGTGTAGTTGCTTGGGAGAATAAAAAATACAAGCTTAACGAGTCCACCAAGGAAGTAGATGAAGCTCTCGAAGGTAGTTTTCAGCAAGTCCCTTTGCGACTTGCATGGGCCATCACGATTCACAAAAGCCAGGGACTAACCTTCGACAAGGTGATCATTGACGCACAGGCTGCTTTTGCCCATGGTCAGGTATATGTAGCGCTTAGTCGCTGTCGCACCTTTGAGGGCATTCAGCTTCTTTCTCGAATCCAAGGAAAGAGTGTCCGCACGGATCGCGATGTCAACGACTATACTCAGTCGCAACAGGATAATCCACCTACGGAGACTGAACTCAAAGCAGCACGTCAGACCTACCACAAGCAACTCGTGCATGATGCGTTTGACTTCACTGCGCTGCTGCGCGAATTACATGCTTTGCTGCGCTATTACATCGAGCATGAGAAGACCTATGCAAGTCCTACGACCCAAGCGTTTGAAGACCTTGTCGCAGAAACTGAAGCATCCATTTTTCAGCACGCCAAGAACTTTCTTCCTTTTTTGAAGGAAATTCAAAAGGACCAAGATTTCTCTGGTGAACTCATTCCTGTGAATGAACGGACGGTCTCTGCGGCGGCATATTTTACAGAGAAACTAACTAGTCAACTGAAAACGGGATTGGCAAAAATTAGCTTCGCGACAGACAATCAGAGTACTAAAACGCGGAGCACTTCTCACCGCAAGGACATCGACAAATTTTTACGCGTGGCCTTGAGTGGCCTTGAGTTTTGTAAAGGTGATTTCGAACCGCAAGCCTTTGTACGAAGTCGAGCGAAAGCAACTTTAGGAGAAGCAGATATTGGTTCTTCGTCAACTCGAAAATCATCAGGCAGCATCAAGGACATGCCGGTGAGCGACTATCCAGAGTTGTATGCAAACCTTCACGTGTGGCGAAAGAAGCGTGCACTCCAAGACAAGCTTCCTACAAGTTCGAGTGTCACTTCTATTCGAACGATGATTGAGATTAGCAATGATCTTCCTATCACAGCGAAGGCTTTGAAGCACGTCAAGGGTGTAGGGAAGCAGACCGTAGATAGATATGGCAAGGATATCTTAGGTATCGTTAAGGCCTACTGCGAAAAGTACTCACTTGAAGGGGACCTTGCAATCAAGAAAGGTAAAGGCAAGGCCAAGCCTCCTGTAGTCGAGGGTGTAGGACGTACGACTGAAACGAAAATAGAGAGCTACGATCTCTATAAATCGGGGAAGTCAATAGAAGAGATTTCCAAAGAGCGTGGCTTGAAAGAAACTACGATCGTTGGTCATCTCGCACACTTTGTAGTGAAAGGTGATCTTCCGATCTCCGATTTTCTAACTCCGACGGCGATAGCTGAAATTTCAGATGCAGCTGAGCAAACAAAGGACGTAGAAACCGAAAGCGGTCATGGGAGACTCTCAGCGATGTTCCAAATGCTTCAGAGTAAATACGGCTTTGGCTATTTGAGGATGGTACTGTATAGTAAGACTGAGAGTAAAGAGTAGCAAACTGTAGGCTGTTTGACCTACTGTTACACCGCACGCACAGCAGCCTCCACAGCTTTCTTCGCGCTACCCGCAAAATACTGGTCGCCAACCTGCATTACTGGTCGCTTCAAAAACGTGTAGTGCTCAAGGATGAGTGCTTTGTAGTCTTCTTCGCCGAGGTCTTGCTTGTTGAGTTCACGGGAACGGTAAAGCATTGCTCGACGCGAAAAGATGTCCTCGTAGCTTCCTGCTGAAGCGGCCATAGCGTCAACTTCTGTTTCTGTGAGTGGCTCAGACTTGATGTCTCTTACTTTCCAGTCGCCTACCTGTTCAACGGTTTTCAAAACACGCTGGCAGGTATTGCACGATGGGAGTAGATAGATGGTATTCATAAGGCGAAGGTATTTCTCTCAGTTCTAATTACGAGGCTATCCGCTACTCGTTTTCAACGGCTATGCTTGGCCGCATTCGTTTTCAAGTATCTAATTTTACTTTGAATCGTTATATAAAGAGGTATCAAGAAAATGGAGGATGGAGACCTCCTTGTCTTCAAAGGCTTGTTGAACTGAGTCCGCATGATCTAAGTGTCAGCAAAAGCTTCACAGGTGAGGAGCAAATTTTTGTTCGAACGATCTTAATCATTGCATCATTAATTGATTTAGCTTGCGCTAGTCCTATTTAGAATCTAACAGCATGAAGAGCTTAAGTAAAAAAGTCAAGTCACTCATTCAGATCGAACGAAATGATTTGGAGCATATCAATCTTGAGATTTATGATAGTTCGATAGATGCTTCGCTCGCAGTAGCACAGCATATTGCTGACTTAATTCGTCAAAAGGCTGAAGCAGGGGAGACCTGCGTGCTTGGCCTTGCTACTGGGTCTACTCCTGTCAGCATTTACGAACATCTTGTTCGAATGCACCAAGAAGAAGGACTTAGTTTTAAAAACGTGGTCACCTTCAACCTCGATGAATACTATCCTGTAGATCCGCGCGAACTTCAGAGTTATGTGCGCTTCATGAAGGAGCATTTATTTGATCGCATTGATATTCCTGAAGGACAGTGGAATGTCCCTGATGGAACCATTGCGCGTGAAGAGGTCGACGCATATTGCAAAGCATACGAGCAACGCATTGTAGATGCCGGCGGTATTGATCTTCAACTTTTAGGAATAGGGCGCACAGGTCATATTGGATTCAATGAGCCAGGTTCTGGGCGTAATTCTCGTACCCGTCTCATTTCGCTCGATCACATCACAATAACTGATGCTGCTAGTGATTTCTTCGGTGAGGAGAACGTCCCTCGTAAAGCAATTACGATGGGTGTCGGGTCCATCCTAGATGCTCGTGAGTTAATACTCATGGCTTGGGGTGAGGGCAAGGCGCCAATCGTCAAAGAAGCCGTTGAGGGACCACAGACCGATAGTATTCCAGCTACTTATTTGCAGGAGCATGAGAACGTCAAGGTTATCCTTGACGATGCTTCTTCTGCTAAGCTTACTCGCGTCGATATTCCTTGGACGATTCAATCAGTGAAGTGGACCGAAGAGTTGACGCACAAGGCGGTATTATGGTTAAGCCGCACAGTCGATCTTCCGCTACTTAAACTTACCAATCGGCACTACGCTGAGCACGGTATGGGAGACCTGCTAGCGCTCGAAGAAGGTGGAGCATACGATATCAACCTTCGTATTTTTTCAGATATCCAAAAGAGTATAACAGGATGGCCAGGAGGCAAGCCGCATTCAAATCCAGCTCGTTTTCCTGAACGTCCGACACCAGAAAAAAAGCGGGTTATTATTTTCAGTCCACACCCTGATGATGATGTTATTTCGATGGGTGGAACGTTTATCCGACTGGTAGACCAAGGGCACGAAGTCCATGTAGGATACCAGACATCAGGCAACATCGCAGTCTTTGATGAAGACGTGGTTCGCTTCGCTGATTTTGCAGCTGACTATACCGAGGCTTTTGATTTAGCTGGCGCCAAAACAGCCGATCTTCTCGCAGGGGTCAGAGAGTCCATTGCCAATAAAATTCCGGGAGAAGTTGATTCACCCGACGTGCAGGCAATTAAAGGACTCATTCGTCGAGGTGAGGCCAAAGCAGCTTGTCGATATGTGGGGATTCCTGATGAGCGTATGCACTTTCTCGACCTTCCGTTTTATGAAACTGGCAAGGTGCGTAAGTCGCCACTTGGACAGGCGGATATCGATATTGTCAAGAATCTACTTAATGAAGTAAAGCCGCATCAGGTCTTCGCGGCAGGTGATCTCTCTGATCCACACGGTACACACCGTACGTGCCTCAACGCTGTTTTCCAAGCACTTGAGGAATGCAAGTCTGAAGCTTGGATTGACGACTGCTGGCTTTGGCTCTACCGTGGGGCTTGGCAAGAGTGGGCGCTACATGAAACAGACATGGCGGTGCCGATCAGTCCAGATGAATTGCTCCGTAAGCGTCGTGCGATATTTAAGCACCAGAGCCAAAAGGATCGACCACTTTTTCCAGGACACGATGCGCGTGAGTTCTGGCAGCGTGCTGAGCAGCGCAATCGGGCAACAGCGAAGGCCTACGACGATTTAGGTATGGCTGAGTATGAGGCGATCGAAGCTTTCCGGAGGTGGCATTTTTAGAATACTATTGCGAGCCACGACAAAGGCGCTGGCGTAGCGATTTTGGTGGAACTGACAGTTCGCCGTACTAGCTGCTTATTACCTACGAGCCCGTGCTCCCAAAACCTCCAGCACCACGTTCGCTGGTTTCTAGCGTCTCAACTTCATCCCAAACGACGATGCCATGCTTGGCAAGTACGAGTTGTGCGACGCGCTCTCCTGGTGCGATTTCCTGCGCTTCGGTAGAAAGGTTGATCATAGGCACACGTAGTTCACCGCGGTAGTCTGAGTCGATGGTGCCGACAGCATTTACACAAGTCAACCCACGCTTAATGGAAAGCCCTGAACGCGGACGAATCTGGCCTTCAAAGCCATACGGAAGTTCAATGAAAAGTCCGGTTGGAATCAAGCGACGTTCCATCGGTTGCATGGTAATCGCTTCTTCGAGATTGGCTTTCAAATCCATGCCTGCACTTCCTGTTGTTTGATATGCAGGAAGCGGATGGACGGACTTGTTTACGATTTTGACATTGGTGCGCATGGCCGAAAGGTAAGTGACTGTCGAGGGGGCAGAAAACCAAGTTTTCCCTATATGAAACCAAGATTTTTTTCGAGGAAAAACCTTTGTTCGTATTTCGGCGAAATACTTTGCTTGATGCGGTTAGGCCAGTAGTTGTTCGTATTTCGGCGAAATACTTTGCTTGACGCGGTTAGGCCAGTAGTTGTTCGTATTTCGGCGAAATACTTTGCTTGACGCGGCTAGGCCAGTAGTTGTTCGTATTTCGGCGAAATACATCAAGCCCAACACTCCGGCATTCTAACTTAAATTCTTGATTTGAACTCAAGACTTCCTCAAGCAACAATGCTAAGCGCCTCAGAATGATTTAGTCCTGATAACATCATCTTGACCCACTGAGGGTAGTAATCATAATTCAGGGTGTAATGGTTTGAAGTGCCATACGTAGTGTAGTCTATCAAACCGGCTAACCTAAGCGTACGCAGGTGTTGACTTAAACTCGCTCTGTTTAGCGGGTGACTTTCGAGTATGTGGCTAAAGGTTTGATCACCTTTTTGAAGTTGCTGAAGAATTACTAGTCGAGCTGGATGCGAAAGTGCGTCAGCTATTCTGGAAGTTTTTCTTGCCTGTTTGCCGTAGAGGTATTCTTTACTGGTAGCCATGATTCTGTTCGTTTGATTTACCTGTATGACAAGCTTCATCTCTAAATTCCACGTTTTTGTTTGAAAATAGATAGATAATTGTTTTGCTTGTTATTCGTATTTCGGCGAAATACCCTCCCTAGATTGACTAGATTATAGTTGTCCGTATTTCGGCGATAAACATCTTCTGGCGCAGCTAAGGCAGTAGTTGTTCGTATTTCGGCGAAATACATTGATCAGTAAGACCCAGGTTCTACTTCTTTAAATCTTAAGTTGAGCAACGATTAGTTTCCAGCACTTGTAGCTTTTACCCTACTCTTCAGATCCTGATTTCTCAATTAAGCTGGTCGAAACGACAGGTTTTCGATCTACCACCCATTCATTCCTGCCCCAACGATTCCATTCCACTTTCGTCAAATCAACATCTTTAGCGAAGAGCGGCGAAGGACCATCTCCATTGAGGTAGACGCGGCTGCTCTTTACATAAATCTCCAGCTCTACCCAACCTTTAGCGTCGTAATGGGCTTTGAGCCGTTGCACGAACTGATATACAAAGTCAGGTTTGGTAGCTAATTGACGTTGCTGCTTTGGAGTTAGGTAGTCCTTTAGCTTGATGGTTTCTCGCTGATTGGTGACAGGATTGACCGCCTGCAGTTTGATGTACCCACCCTTCGCGCGCAGCATCATGCGCCAACTAAGGCGATGACCTTCTTCTCGCCAATTGACATCGCCTGGAATGAAATGATGACGTAGCGGGAGTGCTAACTGAACGATGAAGTAGAGTAGGATCGCCGAGCTTGCTAAGCCGCTCAGCGGATTGAGCTGTGTACGGCTTTCTTGAATCTCGGAGGCATTTTCATTTCCGTACCCTACTTTTTGATCAACAGACTTTTTAGGAACCCTAAATAAACCTTCGATATAAGAAGGTTCGAAAAAGAAGACCGTGAATGCCAATACGAGGTAGGGGAAGATGCCAATATGAAAGACTGCTGAATTAAAGAGGTTGAAGCAAATGAG